>VERM01000229.1 GCA_018882645.1 Ferruginibacter sp. | reverse complement strand
AGGGCATACTATATGATATAATAAAACCGATACATTGTGTGACTTATGTATATATTTGCTCTCCCCCATTTACCAAAGGTAAAAAATCGCCGCAAGCGGCGGGGAATTGAACCCTCAGAGATTAAAAATAATTTCCTATTGTATATTTTCACAAAAATTAACGATTTCCCCTCCTGTTTGGGGATTGTAAACAGGGGCGTAATTCCGAAAAGCCAAATGAGTAGGAGCTTAAAAAAATATTTATGGAACAACAAACAGTTCAAAGACCTTCTTTTTTGACAGTACTCTGCATTCTCACATTCATTGGTTCCGGCCTCGGAGTCTTGGGGGGCATTTTGGGTTTGATTGGCACCTCAATTTTGCCCGCGTTTATGGTAACACAAGGCACAATGCTTGTCCAACTTATTGGGCTCGGAGCCTGTGCATTATGCCTTACAGGAGCAATACAGATGTGGTCTCTGAAAAAACAGGGATTCACCCTTTATGTTGTTGGATCTTTATTAGGCATCGCTGGTTCCTTGATCAGCTATATGTCTGTTAGTGCCGCTTTGAGTGCCTTTGATAGAGTTGGTGGAGCCAACGTATTTCAGGGGGCAGCAATAACAGGCATTGTTATTGGGATAGCAATTAACCTTGGATTCGTTGCCATGTACAATGCCAATAAAAAATATTTGGTAAACTAATATGAATGGATTTTCTAAAATGGAGGCTGCCTATTTAGGGCAGCCTTTATTGTTTCTTTTTGTTTTGAAAGATCTATTATTCTATTTTCACAGATACCAATGTTTTTTATCTTTTTATGCTCCAACCGATTCCCTTTTTTTCAATCTTTACCACACTTCCATAAGGTATCTCAAATGCACTAAATGAATCTTTTAAAGGTGTAGAGGTGATGTGCGATAAGATACTTCGTATCACTCCACCATGGGTAAATATTGCTGCAGGAAGATTTTCTTTTGCTATTTTTTCAAAGCTTCTAACCGAACGTTCAAATAATGCAAGGTAATTTTCTCCTCCGGGAAAAGGTTGATTCACAAAATCGTTCATCCAGGGATTCAATATTTCTTTCGGTATGTCATCCCACAATTTCATTTCCCATTCACCGCAATGTATCTCCTTTAAATGATCATCAAAAATTTTTTCTACGTCTGGAAAAACTTTGCCGGCCAGCTTATGGCAACGCTGTAAAGGACTACAGTAAACGCTTTCTAATTTTTCAGGCAGACGCATCTTCACTTCTTTAGCTTCTTGCTCAAATGTTTCTGTTACGTCCAGATCCGTTTGTCCGTAGCAAGTGCCTTTGGCTACCAAAGGAGTGGTATGTCTGATCAGAAAAATTTCCATAACATAATCATTCCGATATAAAATAATACTTCTGACACTTGCTGAACCGTACCCAGGCAATCGCCTGTATAGCCTCCAATCCATTTGTGAAAATAATATCGCAGATAAATCATCCCAAGCAAAGGCAAAATGATAACGGTGGCGTATATGCCAAAATATAATAGCGGGAACATTCCAAAGATGCATGCGGGAATTATTTCGGCAGCAGTTATAGCTTTTGCCAACGGCTTTGCCTTCGAATCTTCATTCTCTCTAACATATGTGCTGACTGTCATCAGCAGCACAGGACAGAGTCTGCTGAAACTGTGTGCCGCAATGATAAGCATACCCATGTGAACAGGAGGGGCGGTATATATAGCCGTCATTTTGGTAAGCAACATCAATGCGATGCCAATCGATCCATATGCACCGGTACGACTGTCCTTCATGATTTCAAGAATACGCTCATTGTTCCAGCCTCCTCCAAACCCATCACATACATCCGCAAAGCCGTCTTCATGAAAAGCTCCGGTGACGAATATTCCGGTAATGGTTGACAGCAATATCGCCATCGGCATGTTCAGTAAATATTCAAAGAGATAAAAAGACAATGCAACTATTCCTCCCACAATCCATCCCATCAGCGGAAAATATCTGGTGGCTTTGTTGAGATACTCCGGGTTATGGTCGGCAAATTGAGGACATGGAATCCTGGTGTAAAACATCAGTGCCGTAAAAAATATTCTTATTTCTTTTTTCATCCGGAAAACAATCTACGATTTATTTGCCACCCCGGCACTTTCGAAGCTGGCCATGTTATTGAGAAAATTTACTGCACCCTGTAAAACAGGAATGGCTAAAGCCGCTCCGGTACCTTCTCCCAGACGCATACCCAGTTGAAGCAAAGGTTCTGCTTCAAGATGTTCAAGCATTTTACGGTGTCCCTGCTCATCAGAGCAGTGTGCAAAGAGACAGCTATCCAATATCTTGTTATCCATATCCTGTGCAATCATCAATGCAGCACTAGCTATAAATCCATCAACCACAATAATCATATTCAGTTCGGATGCTTTAAGAAAAGCACCTGTCATCATTGCCATTTCAAATCCGCCAATACGTATTAATAAATCGGTGGAGGATATGGATGATTCAGTAAGCTTGTGTAAAGTTGCTGCATGATTCAGTGTTTCAATTTTAATTTTCAACTGTTCATCATTCGCTCCGGTTCCACGGCCCACACAATCTTCCAATGGTAATCTAGTGTAGTGATGCATGATCAATGCCGCAGAAGAAGTATTGCCGATACCCATTTCACCGAATCCAATGGTATTGCAGCCATCGTTGAATATTTCCTCTACAATTTCTTTACCCTTCTCTATTGCCTGTTGCATTTCTTCTTCACTCATTGCCTGACCTTCACTATAATCTTGAGTACCCTTATTTATCTTCGCATGTATAATAGGTAGTGATGCATCGAAATCATAATTTACTCCGGCATCTACAACCGTAAGCCCGATGCCATATTGTTTAGTAAAAACATTTATCGCCGCTCCTCCCTTTACAAAGTTCAAAACCATTTGAGCAGTTACCGCCTGAGGGTAGGGGTTGACTTTCCCTTTTGCAGCAATGCCATGATCTCCTGCAAAAACAATAATATGCGGTTTGTGTATTTCCGGGCTAAGGCTGTTTTGGACCATGCCGGCTTTAAGAGCAATTTTTTCAAGTATGCCCAAAGCGCCTACTGGCTTAGTTTTGCCGTCTATTTTCTCTTGCAGTTGTTCTCTCAGGTTCATAGTTTACCATTCAAAAGTTAAACCCCCTTTAATCATTGCCGGGTAGAAATCATGGTGAACGCTTTAAATATTGAGGGTGGTGATGGCTCTCCGGCTCGCGTGTTGATAAGAAAAATTAATGATGATCGCCAAGCATAACAAGGCGGCGTCAACCCACACTAACCCACACTAACCCACACTAACCCACAAATTTGTCCTGAGTCCTCACAACGGAGCCTGCTTCCAATCGGCTGCAGGCTCTGAAGGTTCAGCAATAAGGCCAACGGCCTTAATAGCTTCAATCGCGCAATATTCATCACGATCCGATGCGTCGCCACTAATACCAACGGCCCCGATG
>VERM01000228.1 GCA_018882645.1 Ferruginibacter sp. | reverse complement strand
GATTCTAAAACAACTTTCGCTTTGAAATCCGCGCTGAATTTGCGCCTCGTTTTTTTTGTCATAATTGGTAATTTAAGAATAAAAAATTATATCTTAATTACCTGCCCTAATTTAGGGGTACATCATATATAATAATTAGCCCACGGTTTTAATCGTGGGGAAAAATTAATAGTCCGGTTTTTAACCCTGGAAATAAATTAGATGAAATTATCACCCAAAGAGATGGGATATAATTCTAGTTGCAATAAAAGATCCGTAGGAGCTTAATATCACTAGACCCGTAATTAAAATAAAATTCACTCTCTCCTATAGGAGAGGGGGTTAGGGGGTGAGGTGAAAAATAAATTTCATAGCAAAAAAATCTTTGTATTTGTCTAACAAACCAACATTCAAAGAAGCACTAAGATTCTGGATAAAACTGGGATTCATAAGTTTTGGTGGCCCTGCCGGACAAATAGCCGTCATGCACGAATATCTGGTTGAAAAAAAGAAATGGATCAGTGACAGCAAATTTCTGCATGCACTCAATTATTGTATGGTCTTACCCGGACCTGAAGCGCAACAATTAGCCACTTATATTGGCTGGATGCTCCATGGCACAAGGGGTGGACTTGCAGCAGGAATACTTTTCGTACTTCCTTCCATGTTTATTTTACTTGGCTTAAGTATATTGTATGTGTCGTTTGGTAACATTCCTTGGATATACGCATTGTTCAATGGACTGAAACCTGCAGTAATTTCAATTGTTATCCTTGCGCTCATAAAAATTGGGAAAAAATCTTTATTAAGCATCTTTCATTATTTTATTGCACTCGCAGCTTTCGTCTGTATATTCTTTTTCAATATACCTTTTCCGCTTATCATAACAGGCGCCATTTTGTTGGCGACATTGAGCAGAAAGTTTTTGCCTTCCATTTTTTCTTCAACGAATAAATCGGGCAGTAAAAAGGAAATAGATGAAAGCGAATTTTACATCAATAAAAATACTGTTGCAGAAAACATAGGATTCAATCCATTGAGATTCTGGAGGCAGGTATTTACTGCTTTGGTCTTCTGGGTGATTCCCTTTATCGCTTTTTATTTTTTGACATCCGACTTTGAATTCTGGAAAAAATTGTCTGTATTCTTCACACAGGCAGCTATGGTAACCTTTGGAGGCGCTTATGCCTTATTGCCTTATGTGACCCAGGTAAGTGTGGAAAAATTCAACTGGTTGACCAATCTTCAAATGATAGACGGGCTCGCATTAGGTGAAACTACACCCGGCCCGTTGATTATCATTCTGGTATTTGTTGGTTTTATGGCAGGATATAATCATTTTGGAAATTCACTTGCAATGGGAAGTGTCGGACTCGTAACTACCGCTTTCTATACTTTTCTTCCCTGCTTTCTTTTCATTTTTGCCGGAGCGCCCATTATAGAGCGGACACAGGAAAATAAAAAGATAAAGGAAATATTGTCTTTTGTAACAGCTGCTGTTGTAGGTGTTGTACTCAATCTCACCATTTATCTTGGAAAAGCCGTCATTTTTCCGAAAGAACTTTCACTGGCTTCAATCGACTACATAACACTTGGCTGGGCCGTTGTTTCATTCATTGCTATGTACCGCTTCAAAATCAGCATGATCCCATGGATAGCAATCAGTGCCATTTTTGGACTTATTCATTATTTAATATGTCATTATTGATATCACCAATTCCAAGAGTTATGGCGATAATAGGAACAATATAAATCTTCAAAAGCAAGAGACTAAAGACGCATCGTTATTAAAAAAAATAGAATATGTTAAAAAAAATGGGGATAATATAGTCAACAAATAAGGTGCATATGAGTTAAATTTGCGTAAACTAATTGCGGTGCATAGACATTTTATTTAATAGCTGATTAATGAAACTGAATTATCTGTCATTTGCAATACCTTTTTTTGTCGGCTTCATGGTGCTGGAATATTACCTGAGTGGTAAGAAAAAATCATTGATTTTTCGCTTTGAAGAAGCAATAGCAAATTTAAGCGTCGGACTTACAGAACGCTTCACCGATCTCATTACCGGCGGCCTTTTCTACTTTTTTTTCAAATGGCTTTATGAAAACTATGCCATCTTCAATATTTCTACCGCATGGTACAACTGGGTGGCTCTGTTTCTTGTAACCGATCTTGTTTACTATTGGTATCATCGTTTTGGGCATAAGGTGAATATACTCTGGAGCGTTCACGTGGTTCATCATCAAAGCGAGGATTATAATTACACCACTTCCGTAAGGGTTACCTTATTTCAGGCAGTCGGCCGTTCTCTTTTTTGGAGTGTATTGCCCATTCTCGGTTTCAGTCCGGCTATGGTAACCACCTTTTTATTGATTCACGGAGCATACCCTTTTTTTACTCATACTCAACTGATAGGCAAGTTGGGAATTCTGGAATATTTTCTTGTCACTCCATCTCACCACAGAGTACATCACAGCAGTAATCCGGAATATCTCGATAAAAACTATGGTGATATTCTGATCATCTGGGATAAAATGTTTGGAACCTTTGCGAAAGAGACTGTCGCACCGGTATATGGTATTACCAAACCGTTGAATAGCTATAGCTTTTTATGGCAGATGTTTCATTTTCAGCTGGAATTGTTATATGCCCTGAAAAAAGCCAAAGGATTTTTACCCAAACTGAAAGTGATTTTTGGTAAGCCGGATGATATCGATCCCCGAATTCGTTCGGTGCTGGAAAAAAAGCTTAACATCAATCAGGGAACAAAAGCTAGTCCTATAAATCATCGATTTATTTTGTTGCAAAGCTTTTTCAACATGTGTTTCGTATTTTTTGTAATCCTATTTTCACATTACCAAACAGCACTTCAAATAACCATTGCAGGCGTTTTTCTCTTATTCAGTATGGTCAACACAGGAGCCATTTTGGAACGAAAGCAAAAGATATTTTATATAGAATTCATTCGCTTCTTACTGCTCAGCTCATATATCTACCTTATATTCCCCAATTATTTTACGTTGATGAGTCTGCTGTCTTTTAATTTACTGTTGCTGTTGTTTAGCAAAACCATCACCGTCAGATACGACAGATGGCTGTTTAGTTAATCGTCCTGCAGATCAATCATCATCTATATAATTATTCTCTTTTTAATCTAAACTAGGTTGATTTTAAGTAACAGTTTTGATGATGTATACTGATTTATCTCCATTATCCGTCATTTAGAAAAAATAAAATCCAAATCTGAGTAAATAAATTTTTTCAAAAAAAATACTCTATAAATTTGGTGGACTAAATTATTATTCTATCTTTGTAGTAGATAAATAAAATTCGCTTCTAAAACTAATTAAAATGAAACAGCCATTTTCAGCAATGTACTCCCTCTTCGGCTTATCTAGCATCCTATTGCTGTGCTGTTGTTGTTGATTTTTTCTTCTCTCTTGCTATTGCAATCCCTATTCCTATTCCTTCGAATAG
>VERM01000009.1 GCA_018882645.1 Ferruginibacter sp. | reverse complement strand
TATATATGCTGTTATCAGTTGCAACCATTTTTCAGCTGATTGTCTTATGTTAAATACCAATATTAATGAACGATGCTTTCGTCAAACTTTATTTTTTCCAGACCATTTTTTTCTCTGTAGTCATTGATGGCCGCCTTGATGGCGTCTTCCGCCAAAACGGAACAGTGAATTTTTACAGGTGGCAGATTCAGCTCCTCTACTATTGACATGTTATCAATTTTCAGCGCTTCGTCTACACTTTTACCTTTTAACCATTCCGTAGCCAGTGAAGAGGATGCGATTGCAGAACCGCAACCGAAAGTTTTAAATTTAGCATCCGTAATCACGCCGGTCTTATCATCAACTTCAATTTGCAAACGCATTACGTCTCCGCACTCAGGGGCGCCCACCAAACCTGTTCCAACATTTTTACTGGATTTGTCCAATGTGCCAACATTCTTTGGATTTTGATAATGATCAATTACTTTTTCAGAATAAGCCATGATATCAAATTTTAAAAAGGTTAAGAATAATAATGATTTTAATGAGCGGCCCACTCGATTGTATTCAAATCGATTCCCTCTTTATACATTTCCCAGAGCGGACTCATCTCCCTGAGTTTAAGTACCGTTTCACTGATGGCCTTGATGGTATACTCAATTTCCTCCTCAGTGGTGAATCTGCTCAAACCAAAGCGAAGCGAACTGTGTGCAAGATCATCTCCCAATCCCAAAGCTTTCAAAACGTATGATGGTTCGAGTGATGCAGAAGTACAAGCCGATCCGGAACTTAGTGCAATATTTTTATTGAAGCCCATAAGCAACCCCTCTCCCTCAACATGCTTGAATGAAATATTGGAGACATGAGGCAGACGATGTGTTCTGCTACCATTGACATAAGCCTCTTCAAGTTGAAGCAAAGCATTTTCAAGCTTATCTCTCATTTTCACAATCCTTTGAGTATCTTCTTCCATATGCAATTTACACAACTCGCATGCTTTTCCAAAACCTACGATTCCCGGAACATTGAGTGTGCCGCTTCGCATTCCACGCTCGTGGCCTCCGCCATCCATCTGAGCCGTAACTTTTACTCTTGGATTTTTTCTGCGAACATACAACGCACCTACGCCTTTAGGACCGTACATTTTGTGCGCGGTAAATGCCATTAAATCGATTCCGTCTTTGTTTACATCCACAGGGATTTTTCCTACAGCCTGGGTACCATCTGTAAATACAAGCACACCATGCTTGCGGGCAATAGCACTGATTTCCTTAATAGGCATCACCGTTCCAATCTCATTATTGGCGTACATGATGGCAATCAGTATGGTTGTGGGTTTGATGGCAGCTTCGAGTTCAGTCAGATCAATCAAACCATCGGGCTTAACATTCAAATAAGTCACTTCCCCACCCAACTTCTCAATATGTTTACAAGTATCCAAAACTGCCTTATGCTCAGTTGTTGCAGTGATGATATGATTGCCCTTACTGGCATACATTTCAAATACCCCCTTGATACCGAGATTGTCCGCCTCAGTGGCACCGGAAGTAAAGATGATTTCTTTAGGATCGGCACCAATCAATTTAGCCACCTGTTCACGGGCATAATCGACAGCTTCTTCAGCTTCCCAGCCAAATGGATGATTCCGGCTCGCAGCATTCCCGAAATGACTTAGAAAATATGGGGTCATGGCCTCCAGAACCTTAGGGTCCATGGGCGTTGTGGCATTGTTATCCAGATAAATCGGCAACTTCAACATAATATTCAACAGATTAATTAATGTAACAACACGAAATTAATATAAAAGGTTTTATTTTGGTATTTGAATTAACCAATTCAGCTTTAAATAACGTATTTCGTAAACAAACAACTAGTTACATTAAAATAAAAACACATGCAAAATATAGACCACATAGGCATTGCAGTCAAAGACTTTAAAACTTCGATTCCATTATTTGAAAAACTATTGAATACAACTTGTTACAAAACGGAATGGGTTGAATCGGAAAAGGTAAATACCGCCTTTTTCAAAACCGGCGAGACAAAAATAGAATTATTGGAGAGTGCCACTCCGGATGGAGTTGTCGCCAAATTCATTGAGAAAAAAGGAGAAGGGATACATCATATTGCTTTTGAGGTGAAAGATATTCAAGCTGAAATGAAACGTCTGCTGGAAGAAGGATTTGTGCTGCTGAATGAAGCACCCAAATCCGGAGCCGATAATAAACTGGTTTGCTTTCTTCACCCAAAGGGAACCAATGGCGTATTGGTAGAACTGTGTCAGAGCAGAGTGTAGCGCCTGGTAATTACTGTAAAAAAGGATTACTCATTTTTTCCCTTCCTACCGTGGTGGAAGGCCCGTGACCACTATAAACTATGGTTTGATCCGGCAAAACCAATATCCTTTCTTTTATACTTTTAATGAGTGTGTCATAATCCCCTCCCGGTAAATCTGTTCTGCCTATACTGTTTTGGAAAAGCACATCTCCCCCAATTAAAATGCCACTCTTTTCGGCATAAAAACAAAGACTGCCGGGGCTATGCCCCGGTGCCAGTATCACCTCAAGAGAATCGCCTCCAAAAGTAATTTTTTGACCATCCTCCAAATATTCCAATTCTCCCTGATAGCTGTCGAAAGGCAAATTGTACATCAACCCGCTGGCAGCAGCCATCTCCAGAATTTTTTTCTCATTCATATGTATTTTCGGAATCAATTTGTATTTCTCAGCGATGAACTTATTGCCAAAAACGTGATCCAGATGGCAGTGCGTATTGAGCAACATCATTGGCGTTAATGATGATTCCTCAATAAATTGAACCAACTCATCTTTTTCCGAATCAAAATAACAGCCGGGATCAATGATGATACATGATTGTTGATCATCCATCAGGACATAGGTATTTTCCTGAATCGGACTGAATTCAAAGCACTTAATTTGCATGATAAATAAAATGTTTTTAATGATTACAAGTAATCAGTTAATTTAGTACTGAATATCAACTAAAAAGTATGATAAAGATCCGAAGAATATTTTTCATTGCCTCTTTTTTAATCATTTGTATATTTCATTCAAATGCACAAGTCAACTCCGTAGTTTTCGGAAAAAACCGAATTCAATATAAAAAGTTCAAATGGGAATATTATCAAACCAAAAACTTTAATGTTTACTATCATCAAAACGGAGAGGAACTGGCCAAATATGTGCTTCAACTGGCAGAAAAAGAATTGCCTCAAATTGAAGCTACCGCTGAATACAGTCTGCAAAGACGAGCCAACATCATAGTCTACAATGACTATGTTGAATTACAACAAAGCAATATTGGTCTGGAGACGGACATACTCAATACCGGAGCAAGTACCAGACTGGTAAACAACAAAATGCTTGTTTATTTTGATGCCAACCATGAAAATTTGAAAAATCAAATCAGGCATGGCATTGCCGGAATCCTTACAAAAAATATTTTGTTTGGAGATGATATCGGCGAAATAGCAGGAAATCAGACGCTGCTGGATCTCCCCAAATGGTTTACCGATGGTTATGAATCTTATCTGGGTAAAAACTGGAGTACGGCTCTTGATGATCAATTGAAAGCTGAAATATTGAGCGGTAAGTATTCCAGGTTTTCCAAATTCAGTTTTGCAAACCCTGCTCTAGCAGGCCATTCCTTTTGGTATTTTATTGAAGAAAAATATAAGAAAGAAAATGCCACCTATTTCTTTTTTCTGGCCAGAACCCAAAAAAGCATAAACAAAGCCAGCCTGCAGGTAACCAATAAAAGCTTCAAAGCCCTTTCAGCTGAGTTTATGGAGTTTCAGGAAGAAAAATACAATGAAGATAACCAAGGCAGAAGGACAGCTCCTGACGGCAATATGATTGAGTCTTTTGTAATCAATCCCAGGCTGAATTATTTCAGATTCAATGTCAATCCAAATGCAAATGACAATTCATTTGTAGTTTCCCGATACAAAAAAGGAATCGTATCTGTGATATTGAATCAAGAAGATGGCCCCACCACCTTGCTGAAATATGGCATCAGAAAAAAAGAAACAGAAATCAATCCGAACTATCCCATGATGGCCTGGGACATCACCGGAACAAAAATTGCCGTAGTCTATCCTGAAAAAGGGCTCGTTAAACTTTTCGTGTATGATGTTTCTTCAAAATCAAAACAATATAACATAGACATCTCTGCATACTTTGATCAGATTCAGGATATCAAATACATGGCTGACAACAGAAACCTGCTAATATCCGCAGTGAAAAACGGTCATACGGATATCTATACATTCGATCTGGAAAAAGAAAAAGCCAATCAGTTGACAAACGATGTGTACGACGACCTTGACCCGAGCTTTGTAACTTTTCCCAACAAAACCGGTATCATTTTTTCCAGCAACAGGCCTACCGCAACCGCAGTTTCCGGTGACACCTCTTTACCCAGCAACAACAGGTTTAATATTTTCATGATTACCAACTATGAAAGCAAACCCGAATTCAACCAGATTACACAGCTCACGCACCTGAAGTATGGCAATGCTCGCTTCCCGGCGCAATATAATGTCAACCATCTTACATTTGTGAGCGATGAGAATGGAATTGCAAACCGTTATGCCGGACTGTTTACCACCAAAAAAATCAGGGTGGATACTTTCGTACAAATTGGAATCGACCTCTTAAAAAACCCTACCACAAAACAAATTGACAGCACGCTGAAAGCCTATAATAAAAAATCAGTAGACTCAGTTTCAGCAATTTCGATTTCAGAAGACTCTGCATTCACATTTGCCATTACAAATTACGAGAACGGATTAAGTGAAACCAAAAGTTCCGGAGAAAACAGAATTCTTAGTGAGGTGATTTTACAGGAAAATGAAAAAAGCTTGTACAAACTAAATGTAAATGAGAATGTCCTGAAGAAAAGAGATGTCATTGCCACACCTACAAAGTATGCAAGCAAATTGATGTTGTAAAGCAAACTCACTGGCTCCTTGCCATCATTAGTCCCTCTCTCTCCTGAAGACAGTATACGTAGACAAAAAGAAGCTTTTCAGACTGATTTTTTTGATGAACCATCAGACAAAAAACTAAATCAACAATTTGAAAGTATTCCATTAGGCGGGAACCCGGTTGATGTTTTAAAAACTGCCAGAAAATACCGTTATAAGCCTATTAAATTTTCTGCCGAAACCGGTGCTGCCGCGCTGAACACCATGGTATTGTTTAACAGATTTCAACCCTATGCCAATGGAAGCGGCCCCATCATGCTGAGCAGCAACACACCATTAAACGGACTCTTTAAACTCAGCACTTCAGATATCATGGAAGATATCAGAATTACCGGCGCATTTAAAATCGGTACCAATTTAAAAGACAACGAATGGTTATTGAATTTCCAGAATCTGAAAAGCCGTATAGACTGGGGACTGACCTATTACCGCAATGTCATTGGAAGCGGTGCGGTGGTAAAAGACAATCAGGGAAATGTAATTGCTTCCTTCCCGGCCCGCCTGTTTACAAATCTGTATCAGGGAAATATTTCCTACCCGTTTGATGAAGCCAGAAGTTTACGACTGACACTCGGAATTCGTTCAGATAATCTGGCAGTGAGCAGTGTAGATCAAATAAGCAGCAAGTTTGAAAATGACAGAACTTTATATGCCGTCTCCCGACTGGAATATGTTTATGACAACAGCCTGAACAATGGCGTGAATATTTGGGATGGGCTTAGATACAAAGCATACATGGACTGGAACAGACAAGTGAGCAAAGTACGATTTGCCAATGCGCCCAACACATTCAATTTCGGATTTGATGTCAGATATTATCATCCAATTTACAAGAACTTCATCTGGGCGGGAAGAGCTGCCGGTGACTTCAGCTGGGGGTCACAAAAATTAATTTATTATTTAGGCGGAATGGATGGATGGTTGATGTTTGGCAACAACATCAAACCGGGCACAACGAAAGAAAGATATTTCAACACATCCAATACACCCGCGAATGATCAGTCCTACGCCTTTCAGTCTTTGGCTGTGAATATGAGAGGCCATATTCAAAATGCGGCGAATGGCAACAACGCCATCGTACTCAACAGTGAGTTTAGATTACCCGTACTCTCCACACTTTTTGACAAAACAGTAAGCAATGCTTTCTTCCGCGATTTTCAATTGACACAGTTTATTGACCTGGGTACCGCATGGAACGGCGCATACAACAAATGGAAAAGACCGGAACTGATATTCAACACCCCTACCCGTTTACCCAACGGAGATCTGATACCAGGCCCGGTAACGGTAAGACAAAAAGCCGGCGGAGTAGGTCCTTTCCTTGGAGGATACGGATTTGGCGCAAGAAGCACATTGTTTGGATACTTTATCAAATACGATATGGGCTGGCCTATGAACGGATTTTTTAAAGGATCCCCGGTGACGTATCTTTCTTTGGGACTTGATTTTTAGAAGCTAGCGTATTGTATCCAGCACCTCTACTATCGAAGCGCATGCTTTTTGGATTTCCTCTTTTGTTATAGTCAAAGGAGGTGCGATTCTCAATGCATGGGATGCAAATAAGAACCAATCGGTAAACACACCTTTATCAATCAATGCATCAATGATTTTTTTATTGATAGCAAAGCTCTCAAATTCAACTGCAATCATCAGTCCGAGTGAATTGATCTTTTTGATCAAGGGATGTTTCAAAAACTCAACAAACAATTGTTCTTTTTCAAAAACATCCCGAATGAGATTCTCCTCCAGCAATACTTTCATTGCTGCCATCCCTGCCGCACAACAAACCGGATGACCCCCAAATGTATTGATATGTCCCAATACAGGATTGTGAGTCAACGCATCCATCATTTTTTTATCTGAAACAAAAGCACCCAAAGGCATGCCTCCTCCCAAGGCTTTACCCAGAAGCAGTATATCTGGTATGACATCAAATTGCTCAAATGCCCAGAGCATTCCATTTCGTCCGAAGCCACATTGAATTTCATCTAAGACCAGCAAGGCACCTGCTGCAGTGCATTTTTCACGTAATGCCTTTAGCCATTGAGATTGGGGGAGATTGACACCTGCTTCAGCCTGAATGGTTTCTGCAATCACACAAGCCGTCTGACTATTGATATGTTCCAGATCTTCAAATGAATTGTATCTCAATTGAATAATGCCCGGAAGCAATGGCCGGAAAGCCTGTTGCCAGTATTCACTGCCCATCACACTCAATGCACCCTGTGTACTTCCATGATAAGAATTTTTGAAAGAAACGATTTGTGTTCGGCCCGTAAATCTTTTAGCCAGTTTCATTGCACCTTCGGTGGCTTCGCTTCCGCTGGCCGTAAAAAAAACGGAGTTTAAAGATGCAGGCAAATGTGCACAAAGTAAAGATGCATATTGAACCTGTGGATGCTGAATCAACTCCCCATATACCATGATGTGCAGATACGCGTCTGCCTGTTGTTTGATGGCATTGATTACAGATGGATTTCGATGTCCCACATTGCAAACGCTGATGCCTCCGATCAGATCAATATATTCCTTCCCGTTTACATCCCACATTTTACATCCCTCCGCCTTTATAATGTCAAGACAAAGCGGGGATTCGGAGGTTTGTCCGACATGTTGTAAAAAAAGTTGACGATTGGTCATTTGTAATCGACTTGATGTGAAAACTCCAAAACCATTTTCAATTTTGTATTTTTACGCAATTTATTGATTAAGGCCAAGATTATTCCAATTAAGGCCAATAATGAACCAGTAATAATTTTTTTTATGGCAATACTCTTTCCGGTGAATGGGATTCACCCTCAAATGGGAAATAACTGTTTCATTGCGCCTAATGCAACGATTGTGGGAGATGTTACGATGGGCGATGATTGCAGCGTGTGGTTTAATGCAGTTGTCAGAGGCGATGTGAACAGCATTCGCATAGGTAACCGGGTGAACATTCAGGATGGCGCTGTGATTCACTGCACTTTTGAAAAAACAAAAACGATCATTGGAAATAAAGTGAGTATCGGACACAATGCCATCGTGCATGGATGCGTTATAGAAGAAAATGTGCTGATAGGCATGGGCGCTATTGTAATGGATAATGCCCATATCGGAAGCAATAGCATCATCGCTGCCGGTGCCGTAGTGCTTGAGAATACAGTTGTTGAACCGGGAAGTATTTATGCCGGAGTGCCGGCAAAAAAAGTCAAGAATATCAGTCAGGAATTGATCAACGGAGAAATTAACCGAATTGCCGACAATTATCTGAAATACAGCAGCTGGTTTAAAGAAATGTGAAAATTATATGAATGATGTTTTTTAATCAAAACAAAGATTAATTTAGTTGGAACAAACATTCAAACATTTTATGAAAAGATTATTTTTTTTGATTGTGATCATATCTGCATTGAGCAGCTGTTCTATTTTCAGCAGACATCCCAAAACAGGATGCCCGTCCGGAGGAGTTGGTTTTGAAAGAATGATTGATGCGATGAATGCAGACGGCAATCCCAAAACAAGAGACAGAGAGGCGGAAAGGGCTTACAAAAATTACGATAAGAATGTGAAAGGCAACTGAGCGAATACAATGGGGTCCATTTGAAAAGACATTTATTATTCATACCCAACTAAAAACCAACACTATGTCCTATCAATTAAGAACCAAGTCAGGCGGCACAGAAGCTGTTATTGACGACAACTGCGGAGTTTCTAAATTTTATGCAATTGCTCATACACTGGCCGAACAGCTCAAGGTCATTTTTATGAATCAGGTGGATGAAACAGACACCTTAGACTGGGATTTCAAATACAAGAATCAATTGCTCACGCTACACTATAACACATTCGAAGGTGTAAGTATTTTCCCTCAGCACGTTAATAGTTTAAAAAATAACGATAGAGCTGTGATGGAAGTGGCGCACTTTCTGGAAAGACAAGCATATTGATTCCGTTAGATGTCGGAGTTTCAATATTTTTTCTCAAGAATGGATTCAAAAATATTGAGATAACTGATGTAACGATCTTCATGAATGCCGTTTTCGCCAACGGCATTTTTTATTGCACAACCGGGCTCGTTTATATGCGTGCAATTGTTGAACTGACAATCCTGAAGCCTTTCCCGCATTTCCGGAAAATAATGCGACAATTCCTTTCGGGAAATATCTACCAAACCCATCTCCCTTATTCCTGGCGTATCAATGACTTTTCCGCCCGAATCTAAATCAAACATTTCGGCAAAGGTTGTGGTATGCATTCCTTTTCCGCTCCAGCCACTCACCTCTTGGGTTTTGAGCTCAAGAGAAGGAAACAAATGATTGATGAATGTTGACTTACCCACACCGGAATGACCACTCAATAATGTAATTTTTCCATTCAGTATTTGCAGCATGGAATCAAGTTCGGCATTTTGATTCAAACTGATTGCTTCTATGCGATATCCGATGGATTCATAGATCATTTTATATTTTTTGAGTTGTGCTTCTTCCTTCATCCCATACAAATCTGTCTTATTGAAAACAATAATTGCAGGCACATGATACGCCTCTGATGTTATCAAAAACCGATCTATAAAACCCTGTGAAGTTTTGGGCTCTTTTAATGTAGCAAACAACAAAGACTGATCCATATTGGCCGCAACAATATGATGCTGGTTACGGTTGTGGGGTGAAATTCGATTGATATAATTTTTTCGAGGAAAGATTTTCGTAATCAACACGCTTTTATCGTCTTCTTCATTTTCAATCTCCACTAAATCACCAACTGCTACCGGATTGGTGGAAGTGATGCCGTCGATTTTGAACTTCCCTTTTATGCGGGCATTAAAGACTTTGCCTGATTCATTCTTAACGACATACCAGCTGCCGGTTGATTTGTATACCAATGCCTTCATGCAATCAATGGATTAATGGTTGTGAAAGCCTTATTAAAAAATAAAAAATGACTATCATGACAAATATTTAGCTACTATGGGCATTCGCCTTCCAACACCAAATGCTTTGGGAGAAATCCGGATAATGGGACAAAACTGATTGCGTTTATATTCATTCGTATTTACAAGTTTCAATACCCTGTCAGCCAGATGTGCATCAAAATTAAGTTCTTTAATTTCTCCGGGGCCTTTGGACTGTTCGATGTATTGATAAAGAATCTGATCCAGCAAATCATACTCAGGAAGGCTATCGCTGTCTTTTTGATTGGGTCTCAGTTCCGCACTGGGGGCTTTTGTTATGATTTCAATAGGAATAATTTCCTTGTCTCTGTTGATGTATTCAGCCAAGGCATAAACCTGTTGTTTGTAACAATCACCAAGTACTCCCAATCCTCCGGCCATGTCACCATACAAGGTTCCATATCCCGTAGCGAGTTCGCTTTTATTGGAAGTATTCAATAAAATGTATCCGAATTTATTGGCAATCGCCATAAGTAAGTTGCCTCTCGTTCTGCTTTGAATATTCTCTTCCGCAAGACCAAAAGGCAAATCAGCAAAAATGGGCTTCAATTCATCCAGAAAACTTTCATAAATATTCTTTATTGGAATGATCTGGTATTCATTCTGCAGATTTCTACTCAATTGCTTTGCATCTTCAACAGAATGTGTGGAAGAATATTCCGAAGGCATCAATATGGCCATTACATTTTCTTTGCCCAGCGCCTCAACAGCAAGCGCTAAAGTAACAGCACTGTCAATTCCTCCACTGCTGCCTAATATGGCTTTTTTAAAACCCATCTTTGAAAAATAATCCCGGATTCCCAGTATCAGTGCAGAATGAACTTCCGCAATATGTAATGATGGATTGAAAAAACGGGGATTGAGCTCTTTTTCGGGCAGCAAATCAGAAGACTCTATTATTGTTCCATTGATTGTACCATCGTCATTCAATGTATAGATTTGAATATCCTCCCGAAAACTCATCATCCTTCCACATAAATTGGCATTCTTATCAAAAACCAAAGAGGTTCCATCAAATACAATTTCAGTCTGACTCCCAACAGCATTGCAGTAAAACATTGGAATTTTATACTTAAGCACATTTGCTTTTACAATTGCTTTTCTGTCTTCATCATGAGTATAATCAAATGGGGAAGCAGAGAGATTAATCATAAAATCAGGCTTTTGGCCAATCAACTTATCCATAGGACAAATCGTATACAAAGGATTATCACCCAGATTCCAGATGTCTTCACAGATGGTTACGGCTATTTTTTTCCCTTTGTATTCAATCACTTCCCATTTTTTTGCCGGCTCAAAATAACGGTCTTCATCAAAAATATCGTAAGTAGGAAGACAAGTTTTATGGATGACTTTTTTAATTTCACCGTCTGTTAAAAAATAAACAGCATTGAATAAATCTTTACCCTCAATAATATTGTTCCTCTGAGGCGCACCAATCAAAATGCCAATTCCCTTTGCATGCATTTTGAGCTGATGTACAGAAGCTATACACTTGTCGACAAAATCATCAAAATATAAAAAATCTCTTGGGGGATAGCCGCATACTGACAACTCACTGAAAACAACAAGATCCGCATTTTGCTGCTTTGCATTGTTTACAGCGTCAATAATTTTTAAGATATTGCTTTCAAAATTACCTATATGATAATTTTGCTGAGCTAAACATATTTTCATCTCACCGATCAGTTTAAAAAAGACTCACCCGATTCATATCGAAATCAAGAGCCATTAAGAAAAAGATAAAGAAAACAATTTCCTTATTTTTAAAATAAAATTGTGAAAATCTATGGCTAGATTTGCCTTGTAAAGATAATTTATTTGCATGCGATTATTCACTACTTTATTACTAATTATACTAATTTCCTGTAAAGACAATCGTAATATTCCGGATGTATCTCATATCAACATCAATGTCACCACAAAAAGATTTGAAAAAGACCTTTTCTCGATGGATACAACCCAGATGCAATCTCAATTTGATGCATTAGAGGCTAAAGAACCAAACTTTCTGAATATTTTTTTATACAATATCCTCGGAGCAGACCCTTTAGCTTTAAGAGAAGAAAATATTTCCTATCTGAAAGATCAGTTTATTGTGCCTTACAGAATGATTTTTGATTCCTCTCAAAAAATATTCTCGGATTTTACTCCCTATGAAAAAGAGATAAAAAAATCGTTACAGTTTGTAAAGTATTATTTCCCTGATTATGACATACCTCATACCATTGTTACCTATATCGGACCGCTGGATGGAACTGGGGATGCCATCGCCAATGACACAATAATCGTCGGACTTCAGCATCATCTGGGAAAGGATTTTAAGGAGTACAAATCCGTTGAAGTTAGCCGGTACTATCCTTCTTATATTACTAAAACATTTGAGCCCGACTATATTTCTATCAACTGCATCAAAAACATTTTGGGTGATATCAAATTAAAATATACAAAGGAATCGAAACAAAATCGAAGTCTGATTTGCGACATGGTAGAGAAGGGTAAAGAGCTTTTCATACTCGAACAGCTACTTCCCTACACTGACAAAAACAAGCTGATGGGATATGATGAAAATCAATTTTTATTCTGCCAGAAAAAAGAAGTGGGTATTTGGGATTTTTTTATTCAAAACAACATGCTGCAGGAAAAAGATGTCAATATCAAAAGAAACTATATTGGTGAAAGTCCGAAAACAGAAGAGTTTGGAGAGGATGCACCAGGAAATATCGGATCTTTTGTTGGATGGCAAATCGTGAAAAAATATATGAATGAAAATCCCTCCGTATCATTAAAGGATCTTCTTGTTACAGATGCTGAAATAATTTTTGAAAAAGCTAAATACAAACCTTGAATCAGTTCAATTTGAAAGGAGCTGTCAGCACAAATGAGGGAATTGCGACTTTAAATGTTTTTTTATTGTTGACATTCTCAAACAAATAATCGCCTTGCATTCTTCCTATATCACTCTTTAAATTACAACCGCTTACATAAGAATAACGCTCTGATGGATTGATTAAAGGCTGAACGCCCACTACGCCTTCGCCCTCCACTTCTTTTTCACTTCCTATACTGTCGTGTATATTCCAGTATCGTCTCAGTAATTTGATGGGAAATTCATTATTGTTTTCAATGGTTATTCTATAAGCAAACATAAATTCATTGAGCGTAGGATTGCTGTACTCCGATTGATAGTGTGTCTCCACACTTATTTTTACACCATTAGAAATTTTTGAACTCATATCATAAATTATATGAACAAGTTAGGAAAAAATTTTGGTATCAGCATACCCATTTTTTTTCAGCCATTGTAAAACTTTTTCACGCTGGTCTCCCTGAACCAGCATTTCACCATCTTTTGAAGAACCTCCTGTACCGCAATGGTTCTTGAGTTTTTTTATAAGTTCTTCTTTATCAGCCTGTTTTCCAATAAATCCCATGATCAGTGTAACCGTTTTTCCGGCACGATGCTTTGTCTCCAACCGAATCCTCAACTTTTGTTGTGAGGCTAAAAGAGTTTCGGGGTCATCCTCCGGAATCTCCTGAAAATTAAAATCAGGGTTGGTTGAAAAAACAATTCCTGAAGTATTTATTTTCTTTTTAGACATACATGAAGTTTATAAAATGACAGCCTTCAAACTTAAATCCAGGCTTTTAGCCTGATGGATGATTGCTCCGCTGGAAACAAAATCCACTCCGGTGGCGGCATATTCCTGAATATTTTCCAGATTGATTCCCCCGCTGGCCTCCGTTTCATATTCACGATTAATGATTGCCAATGCTTCACAGACCTGCTGAGGAGTAAAATTATCCAACATAATGCGATTGATTTTTCCAACGGACAAAACTCTTTTAACATCGTCGATTGATCTGGTTTCCACCTCAATTTTCAAGCCGGGTTTATGATTTCTTACATATTCCGCTGCACGCTCAATGGCATTTTCAATAGAACCGCAATAATCAATATGATTGTCTTTCAGCATGATCATATCATATAAACCAAAACGGTGATTGACACCGCCGCCGATGCGAACAGCTTCTTTTTCGAGCAGCCTGAAATTGGGTGTGGTTTTTCTTGTATCCAGCAGTTTTGTATGATATCCCTTTAAAAATGAAGTGTACTGATGGGTAAGTGTTGCAATGCCACTCATCCTTTGCATGCAGTTCAACACCAGTCTTTCGCACTGAAGAATCGTATGCACATATGCGACTACTTCAAAAGCAGCTTCGCCATATTGCATGGCCTCACCGTCATTTTTTATTTTATTGAAAATAATATTTTCATCAAAATGCCGAAAAATTTTCTCCGCAATATCTACTCCTGCAAGAATACCTCCCTCTTTTACTTTAAGTACGGCTTTGCCCTTTGCCTGCTTGTCTATACAGCTTAAAGTGGAATGGTCTCCGTCGCCAATATCCTCATTCAGGGCAGCGGCAATCAGTTGATCTAAATTTTCAGAAAAATTCATATACAAATCTAACAATTGATTAGGATAACAGGTTAAGTCTTTACAATAATTACGGTCTTATTTGATTAATTTTACGTGAATATTCGTTCAATTGAAGCTGAATTTATGGAATCAAAAAAAATTATACTCATTATCATGGATGGCTGGGGTTTGGGAAAGGTGAAATCCAGCGACGCCATTCAAAATGCTCAAGTACCTTTTGTGAATTCTTTATACTCAAAATACCCCCATACCACTTTAACTACTTCGGGTGAAGAGGTGGGACTTCCCGCCGGACAGATGGGAAACAGCGAAGTGGGCCATTTGAATCTGGGTGCAGGAAGAGTAGTTTACCAGGAACTCGAAAGAATCAATGTAGCTATCAGGGAAAAAACATTTCATCAAAACAAAACCATTTTAGCAGCCATAGCATATGCTAAAGAGAATAACAAGACGCTGCATTTGATTGGCCTGGTCAGTGACGGTGGCGTTCATTCGCATACCAACCATCTTAAAGCATTGCTAAGCATCTGTGCCGAACAAAATTTTGATAATGTATTGGTTCATGCTTTTACCGACGGAAGAGATACCGATCCCAAATCGGGCATTGGTTATCTGAAGAATTTACAAAATCATATGCAGCAATCTACCGGCAAAATAGCCACGATCACAGGCCGTTATTATGCAATGGACAGAGACAAGCG
>VERM01000227.1 GCA_018882645.1 Ferruginibacter sp. | reverse complement strand
CGCTAAAGAAGATCCGATACGCACTCCATTGATGTATACTTCTATATTCGCCAGATTGGTAGCCACTACAGATTGAATATAATAACTGAACTCATATGTCTGTCCGGGAATTACAGCAACTGTTTGACTCCATACTTTATCATTGCCGGAATTGAAAGTAGATCCGTCAACTACCATCATGTTGCTTCCGGGACAATTCCCAAAAGTATTAAACCAACCGGAAGGATTTGTCACTATTCCGTAAGCTCTTTGAATACCATTTTGGTTTACCGGATTCAGGTATTTATAATCACTGGAGAACCCTACATTTCCCTGAGAAAAATCGCCATTGAAAATAAGCTCTTTGGATGTTGAAGTCAAAGAAGTTACAGTATACACAGTCGTTTGCGTTGGACTGACTGTAGGATTGGCAACAGTTGGAGTAGTCAGTGAAGGGTCCGCAGGATTGGAAGACCAGTTATAATCGATACCATTACTTGCGCTTAATTGAACAGAAGCCCCTTTGCAAATCGAAGAACCGGATCCAACACTTATATCCGTTGGTTCTGTAACAATCAAACTGCCAATACTTTTAGTCGCATTATTCTGATCGGTAACCGAAACACTATAAGTGCCTGGTGAGAGATTCTTAAATAGTCCGGAAGAATTGCTGGATGAGGCCGAACCACTCAAAGTAAAGTTTTTATATGGCTTGATACCCCCTACTCCATAAACTGCAATGGCACCATCTTTGGCACCAGGACAAGACAAATTGGAGATTGTATATGCAATATCCAACGGCTCAGGCGGAGGGAATAACTCAAAATCATCCACAGCAAAATCATTCCCCACCGGATTGGTATTGTTATTCCACAGTTCAATGTTCACACAGGCATTGGTTGGCTTAAATTCATACACCATTTTAACCCATCCATTTGCAGGCAATGGCGCCAAGGTAGATGAAGGCGATGACAATATAGAAGCATTATTTATCTGAATACCTATGTCTGCCTGAGTAGAAAGATTGGTGACCGAAGTAGAAACAGATTTTATCCAAAAACTAAATGTGTACGTACTCCCAACCGTCAACCCGCAAACACCTCCCCATTTCCTCCCAACCTCCAGAACCTTTGCTGCCCTCCGGTAGTATTGCCATCAATCACCATCATCTTACCGCTCCCCGTTGTATGATCACCCCCGCTTATAAAAAAACTGGTATTCATCGGTTGAGGATTGGTAATAAATGCATACTGACCGGCAGAGGAAGACCCGGTTAAGACAGTTATCTCAGAATATCCGCTGCCATTGATATTGAAGCCTACACCATTGCCCCCACTTTCAAAATCGCCGTTATTGATAAGATTTTGAGAAATCGAATTAAATGAACAAGAAATAAGAAAAAGCACTAAGGGTACTCTGTGAAAAAAAAAGAAATAGCGACAGACATTGAGCATCAATAAAATATTTGAAAATATCTGTGAATGTAAAAAAAAATAACATAACGACAAACACAAAAAGAATAAACATTAAAAATGTCATTCATTTAAGCATATTTATATTAAAATATCCAATTTGAACATCAGCACATTTTCACATTCTCTTCCTCCTCATCCATAATACCAAACCCAGAATAATCATTACAACTATACCCATAGCCCAAAACATAGTGCTGATATCTCTTGCCAGCTTACCTGAAAAATCCATAAAATGATGCTTATGCAAAAAAGCAAAACTATACCCCTCGTATAAATCATTATCATCAATGCGAACAGACAATCTTCCCGTGCCGGTCTCCACATAATAACGTTCATTGTAATTGTTTTTAAAACCCACTTTCCACACCGGCAATCTTTTATTCACAAACCCATATTCTCCTTCAAATTTTAAAATCTTAACAGCCGAATTGATTTGAGACGAATCATTTTTGCTGAACAAAAGAGCAAGATGTTTGGCATATTTTAGTTCTCCATCATGCAGCAAGGCGCTATCAGATACATTGACATAAAATACTTCTAACATATCAGACCATCCTCCTTTTTTTGAATTGCCAGCAGAATGGGCTGTATCATAAAAACTTTTGGCATATACCTGCCAGTAATCATTCCCGTTCAATTGAATTACGTTTACATTATAAATCTTTTTCTGCAACAATCCTTCCAAACGAGGCAAATTTAATGACAAGCGTTTTGCATCAATTTTAGATGAAGCAATAAATGAATAACGGTCATCTTTTTTTATTTTTTCAAAAGCATGAAATGCCCCACTGAAGGCAAACATCAAAGTAAACAAAGACACTACAATGGCTGTCCATCTGTGATTTTTCCTTGCCTTCAATAAACCGTTCCCATTATTTTTTTTTGTCTTTGTGATAAAGAATATGTAAATGCCCAAAATGGTTGTCAACATTGTCAGAGTCAGAATAAATGCCATTGCCAAATACTTATAATTTCCAATAGCATCCAGCCAACTCCAATTATGGAAGAGAGAAAATATTTTATCAAACATCGCCCGTTTATTATCCACGGCATATGAAAACCTGTCGCCGGTTGTTTGTACATACACTCTTATTCCATCGCTTCTGTCAAATGAAACTTTGTACACTGGCAGCAATCGGTTTACATATTTGTACTCATCATTAAAGCTTTTCAGCAATTCAATCTTTTTGATTTTAGTTTTGGAAATCGTTTGTGAGACACAGGATTTCGCCGCTTCACAACAATCATGCTTTTCATCATTGATACTTGAATCTTTTCTATTGTCTTTTTTATTTGTGAATGCATACGAACATTGTCCGTTCAAAAACTGAACGGCAAGATATTGGGCATACAACTCGTCACCACTGGCTAATTTTTCCCCCGATTGTGTACTGATATACAATGGCACACTGTCCGGATCCAATTGCACCTGATAAAACCAATTGCTGTCGATATGAACAAATCGGAAAGAATGAATTTGAGAGATATCATTTTTAAGCAATGCCTCGTCAAGTGATAGCGTAATTCTCGACTGGTCAATGGCAACGGGCTGCAATACCTGTGAAGAAATTTTCGGTTTAATATTGGTCATCAGCGGATGCATGAATCCACTTGCAGCCCACAGTAATAATGGAATCGCAATTACCAGGCTAAGTATACGATGAACTGAATAGATTTTTTTTCGAAGCATAGTATTATTTTAAAAACGCTTGTCAATTCTAATGAAAATTGTTCTCATGAACGGGTATGCAGTATGTGATTTAATTTTTGCCGGAGAAATTATATTGCAAACCAAATACTATCGATCTTGGAGCACCCGGATTGAATGTGGCACGGTCTGTTGTATTGTTTCCTCTGGTTACCGAAGTAGCATAAAGTGTATTTGCAATGTTCATCATATTGGTATAAATCTCTACTCCCTTCCACTGATAACCTGCTCTGAAATTTAACAAGTGATAGCCTTCATATTTTACTGTATTGATTTGATTTTGATACCATCCAGAAACATATTGCCACTCTATGGA
>VERM01000226.1 GCA_018882645.1 Ferruginibacter sp. | reverse complement strand
ATATAAGGACAGTCTTGTAATGAATCAACTTGATAATCTGATCAATGATGCCTTCAATCTTACCAACAAAAATATGGTGAAGGCAAGTGCCATCAATGACAGTTCTTTCATCACGAAGAATAACATCAAAGGTGTTTTTTTTAATGTTGAAGGAGATGCAGCAACTGCCAAACAATTTTTTTTGACGGACTCTGCCCGAAACTATATCAGAGGTGCCTTGTATTTTAATGCCACACCCAATGCAGACTCAATCAGGCCGGTTCAGGATTTTTTGCAAAAAGATATTCATCATATGATCAATACCTTCAAATGGAAAAATAACTAAAAAGTAAAAAAATCCATACAATATCCTTCTTATTTTTGTGCAATGATATCGATTGATCATATTCTTGTAAGCGATCAGGTCGTCAGCGAGCAATTTGTTTGCGATTTGAATAAATGCAAAGGTGGTTGCTGTGTGGATGGTGATGCAGGAGCGCCATTGGATCGAGAGGAGCTAAAGCAACTGGATGAGGTCTATGATACTGTCATTCCATATTTAAACAAAGAAAGTATCAGTGAAATTGATCGACAAGGAAGATATGTATATGATAAGGAATTTGGATGGGTCACGCCAACCATAAACAGTAAAATTTGTGTGTATGGCATAAAAGGAGAAAACGATATTGTAAAATGTGCAATTGAACAGGCATTTTTGGATGGTAAGGTTAAATGGAAAAAACCAATCAGCTGTCATCTTTTCCCTGTGATTACAAAAAAAAGCTCTAATGGTTCCACCGAATATGTAAATTATGAACCGAGAGAGGATAATTGTAAATCTGCTTGTGCTCTTGGGAAAAAACTGAAAGTTCCGGTTTACCAATTCCTTAAAGAACCCCTGGTACGCAAGTTTGGAGAAGAATTTTACAATGCTTTGGATGCAACTGCCAAACATTTGAAAAACATGTAGCACCTTGAATTGTTATTGAATATTATTATGTTTTTGGTTCTCACATGCTATTGATTAGCTAATCTTTAATAATGAACGCGACTTTTACTAAGATTTGCTCAATAATGAATAGAAGGTGATCATATTTAAACTGTTTTATGAAAAATAAATACTTTTCTTTTGCTTTCTTTATCATCTTACTGATATTTCAGTCTTGCTCTCAGCGAACTGCCAAGATCGACAACAGCATTGAGAAGTACTTTGTCTCCCGAAATGTTGAAGGCTGCTTCACCATGTTAAATAATAATGACGGGAAAATTACTGTTTATAACATACAATTAGACACTACCAGATTTTCTCCTGTTTCATCATTTTCAATATTGTCCTCTTTGATTGCTCTTCAGACCGGTGCTGTGACGGATGAACGTATGGTTATCAAATGGGATGGTTTCAAAAGAGAAAATGCCGAATGGAATAAAGATCTGAACATAAAGACCGCTTTCTCATCATCTGCGGATCCTTTTTTTCAGGAAGTAGCAAGGAGAATAGGGAAAGACACTATGCAAAGCTGGATTGACAGAATTTCTTACGGCAACAAAAGTATCAGTGGATCTGTAGACAGTATCTGGTTAAACAATTCACTCAAAATATCACCTGACGAACAATTAGGATTGCTAAAGCGTTTGTATTTTGGTCAATTGCCTTTTAGAAAGTCCGTTCAGGAACAAGTCAAGCAAATGCTTTTGCGGGAGGACAACACGACATACCGATTGAGTTATCAGAAAGGATTTGGACAGGATGAATCCGGCAAATCAATAGGATGGCTGGTTGGCTGGATTGAAGAAAACAATCACGTGTATTTTTTTGCAACTTTTCTTAAATCAAAGGATAATAATTATGATATGAATCAGAATAGCTTAGCTATTGTTAAAGATATCCTCAAGCAATATGGATTTTTTGAAGGGAAAAAATAATCAACTGTCATTCTTTTAAATTATCTAATTCTTATGCAATCTTATTGCGCATCGTTAACGTCATATAAAAGATTACTCACAAGAGAGGTCAAAATCGGCAAACTTCTTTTGGGTGCTCATCATCCCATCAGGGTGCAAACCATGACCACCACTGATACCATGAACACAATGGCAACAGTTGAACAAGCAATACGTTGTATTGAAGCAGGTGCTGAACTGATAAGAATTACAGCGCCTTCAAAAAACGAAGCTGAAAATTTACAGCATATCAAAGATGAGTTAAGAAAAAGAGGATACGATACGCCACTGGTAGCAGATATTCATTTTACTCCCAATGCAGCAGAAATTGCAGCCAGGATTGTGGAGAAAGTAAGAATCAATCCAGGGAATTATGTCGACAAGAAAAAATTTGAGCAAATTGAATATACAGATCAGGAATATCTGGAAGAGATAGACAGGATTCGAGAAAGGTTTGTTCCTCTGGTGAAAATTTGTAAAGAACATGGAACCGCAATGCGCATTGGCACTAACCATGGCAGTT
Organism: Ferruginibacter sp.; assembly: GCA_018882645.1. Lineage (GTDB taxonomy): Bacteria > Bacteroidota > Bacteroidia > Chitinophagales > Chitinophagaceae > Ferruginibacter. The sequence goes on along the minus strand of VERM01000226.1, from coordinate 1,035 downwards.
TAAGCGACCGAATCATGAGCAGATACGGAGATACAGCAATTGGCATGGTTGAAAGTGCCATGGAGTTTTTACGCATTGCCAGAAGCGAGGATTTTCACAACATCGTATTGAGTATGAAGAGCAGTAATCCTCAGGTGATGGTTCAGGCCTACCGTTTACTCATCAGTCAGATGAGTAATGAATTTGGCGAATGCTATCCCTTACATCTGGGCGTAACCGAAGCAGGTGATGGTGAAGATGGCCGAATAAAATCAGCTATAGGTATCGGAACATTACTGGAAGATGGTATTGGTGATACTGTTCGTGTCTCTTTAACCGAAGATCCTGAATTTGAAATTCCTGTTTGCAAACACCTTGTCAGCCGGTATCAATCAAAAGCCCACATGGATCCCAATTTGCCTACATTACAATCTCTTTCCTATGACCCATTCAATTATCAACGAAGGAATACACATCAGATATTAAATATTGGCTCCGATCATGTTCCGGTGGTGATTGCTGATTTCACCAAAATTGAAAATATCACAGAAGCTGATTTGGAAAGTATTGGTTATCGTTATGATCCCACAACCGACAAATGGAATATCACGGATGCCGCAGCTGATTTTTTATTTTGCAACAAACAACTTCCTTTTCATCTTCCCGGAACCTTAACTGTATTGTTGCCATATAATAGCTGGGTTGATCATGCTGACAAAGAAAAGTATTTGCCCGTTTTTTCTGCCAATGAATTTTTATCTTCTGCCCATCAAAGATCTTCCATTGCAAATTTTGTTATGCTGGATTGTTATTCCGGTCAATCATCTGAATTGAAATTATCAGATGTTTTAACTGAAATTTCTAAAGACAAATCTGCCGTGATTTGTCTGAATTCTAAAAATCAAAATGCCGTTCAGTCTGTCAGACGAATGTTTCATGAATTGGCAATCTCATCTGTAACCAATCCTGCAATAATATTCATCGAAAGTCAGTATAATGACACAGAAGAAAGTCTGATTCATTTTGCTGTAGAGGCGGTGGGGATTGTCTCTTTTT
>VERM01000225.1 GCA_018882645.1 Ferruginibacter sp. | reverse complement strand
TGTAAAAGAAAAGAAAAAAAGAAGCAAAAAAAGAAAAGAAAGGTAATAATAGTAATAGTAATAGTAATAGTAGTTCTTTCTATCTTAGTAAATACAATTATCTGCCCTGCAATTGGGGTACATCATAAGTTAATTTGGATTTAACTGAACAAACGAATAAAATATTTAAAGAAAAAATAGGTCTGGAGTTTTTTTTAAATTTAGTTGAAGCTATTGTTCATGAAGAAACCTGTTTAGCGGATTATAGTTTCATTTTCTATAAACTTCGGGAAGATGGAGTTATCATCCGAGATACTTCACACAAAGATTATATTGACTATATAAATAAAAACTTTTCAAAAAAAATCCCTCATACTATCAGGCAGCTTAACAATAGGTCAACAGATAGAAAAATTGAAATTTACAACATAGAAAAATCGAAATTATTATCAGATTAATGAATGTCTTTATACATCAATTTTACATCAATATTACATCGCTAATTTGTTGTTGGGCTAATCAATTGTTTCGAATTTTGTCCCAAAACAACATAGTATGAATAATTGCAACAGCATTATGCTGAACAACATGAGCCCCCAGGAACTATCTTCCTGCTTTGATGCATTGAATAAAAAAATATCCGAGGTTACTCAAACTGTTAAATTGGGAAGCTTGGAAACTTATCTTACAAGGAAGGAAGTAGCTGATTTGCTGAAATGCGACCTGTCAACCCTCTATCACTGGACGCAAAAAGGACTGCTCAAGGCATATGGCATTGGCAACCGGGTATATTACAAGCTTTCCGAAATTGAAGCCAGCTTGCTTCCAATTCATCGGCTTAACCATAAAAAATAAAAAGTATGAAAAAAAGAAAAATACACGAACCGGGGATTAATCCCATTTTTACCTATATCCAAAATCGAAAATGCGAGCATTGTGATGCCCCAATAGAAGATCAGGCTCGAGCATCTAAAAGACATTGCGCCTCCTGGGTTGATGAATTTGGCATAAAGCATGATTGTAAACGACAAAAGCATGCTGATAAACATAGCCGCGAAGATGAATTTTTGCAGGCACTTAACGCCGGAGTAAAAGACAACAATAAGAAAATTGACAAAATGGTTGCTGAAAAAGGAAATGTTGTAACTACTGAAGTGATAAATGCCTACGGAATTGAATTAACTAAATGTGTTGATTTTGAATTTGATGGTCGGATATTTAAATCTCAGTTTTTAAACTATTATATCTACTCTAATCCCATTTCTCAAACACATAAAATCGAACGTTATGAATAATATAGATTTAATGAATGCGCTGGCATTGGCATCCAAATCCAAGAAAAATAAAGATTTGGTTATTTACATGGGCATAGTATTAGCAGTAATAAGTGTTTCCTGTCTTTTGGCTCTAAAGGCAAAAAAGAAATTAAAAATTGAGAATCAACAACTACACAATCAAAATCAAAATAAACAAAATCAACTATTAGCAATGAGCGGTCAGCTTTCATCTGCTAAAAATGAGCAAAAAAAGATTCAAAATGAATATGATTTGCTTTTGCATAAGTATAATCAAATTACCGTATTCTCAGAGAAAGAAAGGCCTGCTGACTCTCAGGAAGGATTAGGTTGATCTAGTCGTCGAATAGGATAAAATGCTTTTAAGAAATCTTAATCTCTTATTTTCACTCCCATTCGTAATTCCTGTATCGCTTATTGCCAATCAATTATTCTCCTATAAATTTGATGAGATGAATAATTGTATCCGATGAACTTCAAATTGCTTATATCCAAACCTGATAAAATTTATATAAATAAAGGCTGGAAAGGCTGGGCGGATTTTTTGGGGAAAGAAGAGAATCCTTCAAAAAAATCAACCAATAAATAATCTTCTCAGCTTATTCCGGTTAAATTTCAATACATGACATGAGGATAATTTTATCTCTTTTTATTGTCATTACTCTCATCTCCTGCACCAATGATGATGGTGCAGGTGGTACTTATGTAAAACCATCCATTGACTACAAAGGAAAATTTAGAAAAGGACATGTTCGCAAGCCGGTAAGCACGGATAAAAATGCCATTAATAACAGAACCCGCTCTAAATATTATTACGAAACCAGGGGGAAGTATAGGAAGCGAAATAAATAGGATGTCTAAAATATACGCTTAATTTTAAGATTCTTGCACCAAAACCTAAATAGGAAAAGGGTCACAAAGTTTTATAAAATTTTTGAAAAATTTGCATTTTTTGAAGTTCCGGAACGGTTTGGAACGATAAAAATGGTTCATGAACGGAAATGAGCGTTTTAGAACGGACTGGAACATTCGGGAACGTTTTGGATAATCTCGTGACAAATAATATTGTAAATTTGTCACCAAAAGAATATATTAAATCATGCAACTCACAGAAAGTAAAATACAAAAACTCATCATAGCAAAAGGGAGGGGTTTTGTATTTACCACAAAATACTTTTCCTCCAAGGCCGATGATGTGAGTATTGTAACATCAGGACTTAGCCGTTTGGTACAAAAAAAGGTAATTCGTAGGTTGGCACATGGTCTTTATGATTTGCCGGAGTTGCATCCCAAACTTGGAGCGATAATGCCAAGTACTGAAAAAGTCATTGAGGCAATCAAAACATCAGAAGCCATTGAGGTGCAGCCAACCGGAGCTTATGCAGCAAATCTGCTTGGGTTGTCCACTCAGATACCCATGCATATAGAACTTTATACCAACGGCCCCAAAAAGACAATCCGTTTTGGTAAGCAGGAAATTCTTCTGAAACCAACCACGCCCAAAAATATGATTGGCGCAGGAACTAAGGCAGGATTGATTCTACATGCTCTCAGACAAATTGGGAAAGAAAATGTCTCAGCAGAAATGATTGAACATATAAAAAATCATCTGGAGGAAAAGGATCTGAAGCAAATCAAAAAACAGGCGCAATTTGCACCTGCATGGATTGCGAAAATTATGAGAGAACTTATCTCTGAAAACTAATTCTATGGAAGCATTTATAAAATTATCATCGGAAGAACGCAATCTATATTGTAGGCAGGCATCTGAAAGAATGGATGTTCCTTTGCCAGCTGCCGTTATCGAGAAAGACTTCTGGGTTTGTTGGACACTTAAAGTACTCAATGAGATACCTGAATTAAAAGGGAATATCACATTCAAGGGCGGAACATCATTATCAAAAGCCTGGGGATTGATTGAAAGATTCTCTGAGGATATTGATATTGCCATCAATCGAAAAGTCTTTGGTCAGGAACCGCCACATGGCGCAGAAGATGCAGAATCAAACAGGCAGAGGAAGATTCGTTTGGAAGAACTAGAAAAAAAGAGTGCTGCGTTTATTAAAGATTTGCTATTGCCTAGGCTTCAGCAAAAAATTGCCGAACAAGTCCAGGAAAAATTTGAATTAAAGCTTGTTCAAAAAGGCAATGAGGTGAATATTGAATTTGAGTACCCGGGTACTCTTAAAAACGAGTTAGGAGGATTATTACCCGTTGTTTTAATTGAACTTGTTCCAAG
>VERM01000224.1 GCA_018882645.1 Ferruginibacter sp. | reverse complement strand
GGACTGGATGGATCAGGAAAGATGAGCAAAAGCGAAAATAGTATGTCAACGCTTTATTTTGCCGATGATGATGATACCATTCGAAAGAAAGTAATGAAAACGAAGACCGACAGTGGTCCAACAGAACCAAACAGTCCCATGCCGGACTACATTGAAAATATATTCCTCCTGATGAAGCTGGTTTGCGAGGAAGATGTGATTCAGAAGTTTGAGCAGGATTACAGCAATTGCAGTATCAGATATGGAGATTTGAAAAAACAACTGGCCGAGGACATGGTCAGATTTATGTCTCCTATTCGAAAAAAAGCGAATGAAATATTGGAGAACGACAAATATCTTTTTGATATCATGCAAAATGGCGCTGAAAAAGCCTCTGAAAGCGCTCAAAAGACGATGAAAATGGTGAGAGAAGCCATTGGGCTCAATTATTTTTGAGAGATTTGAAAAACTGGTTTTTTCATTGAGATAAATTAATACTTTCGCAGGTAGTTAATTTTAAAATGGGTTATGGCGAAAACAAAAAAACCAAAGCATATTGCAATTGCGGGAAACATCGGTGCGGGAAAAACCACACTCACCGAATTGCTGAGTAAACATTACAAATGGATACCACAGTTTGAAGACGTGGATCATAATCCTTATCTGAATGATTTCTACGAGGATATGCCCAGGTGGAGTTTCAATCTTCAAATTTATTTTCTCAACAACCGCCTGAATCAGTTATTGGATATTCAGCGCGGAACTGAAACAGTGATACAGGACAGAACGATTTTTGAAGATGCCAATATTTTTGCACCCAATCTCCATGATATGGGGCTTATGGGAAAAAGAGATTTTGACAATTACTATCGCTTTTTTGAGACATTGAAAACGATGGTCAAACCGCCGGATTTGCTGATTTATCTGAAAGCATCCGTTCCCACGCTGGTAGGACAAATTCAGAAGAGAGGCAGAGAATACGAAGAGAATATACGTTTGGATTATTTGAAAAAACTAAACGATCTCTACAACAACTGGATTGATCAGTACAAAGAAGGTCCATTGTTGATTATAGATGCCGATACGAACAAGTTTGCCGAAAGTGAAGAAGACCTGGGCAAAGTCATTTCAATGATTGATTCTAAATTGTTCGGATTGTTTTGAGAAAATGTCAGTCGATCAGTTGATTTTTCATTGCAAAAAAAACAAGGCCTACTGAGTTTTTTACACCAAATCTTTCCATTAGCCTGTCTTTAATAGCCTCAACCGTTCTCGGACTGATGTCCATCTTGCCGGCAATTTCCTGGGCTGTAAATTCGAGACAAACCAGTTTCAGTACTTCTTTTTCGCGATCGCTCAATACCATTTCGGAATTAAGACTGGGATTAAACTTCTGTTTGGCGTAATTTTTTTTGATTAGCACTTTATTTACAAAAGGATTGAGATAAAAACCGGTGCGCATCACATCTACAATTGCCTTTTTTATTTCTGAGGGATCGGTGCTCTTTAGTAAATAACCGGCTGCACCACAATCCATAAGATGACCCACGAAACGGTCGTCTTCATACATTGTCAGAATAATGACACGGATATGAGGAAAACGTTTGGTGATTTGTTTTGTGGTATCGATACCATCTTTCACCGGCATTTTTAAATCACACAAAACAACATCCGGCTGAAATTCGGGAATTTTTTCTAATAACTCTTCTCCATTATCCGCTTCGAGAACAAATTTGATATTGACATACGAACGCAAAGAGATGATGACTCCTTTTCTGAAAATCTTATGATCATCAGCAATGGCTACTTTTATTTGATGGGTCGCGCTCAATACAGAAAAAGGATAAATATTGTTGCAAGTAAATTTAGCGAGAGTTTTTCATTTATAGTCGATCGGCAATAAAAAAGCGAATTGTAATTCAGCTAATCTGCATATCTGGGTATTTCCAGAGTGACTTTATAATAAGTCTGACTGGCATCTATTTCGAAAAAAATCCTGCCCTCAAGTACCTTCATTCTGCTGGCTATGTTTTTTAACCCCAAACCCTGTGTATTCTGATTGAGTTTATCATAGTCTGACTGAACGATACCTTTACCATCGTGATGTATGCGGAAGTACATTTTATCGGCTGTGATGTTTTGGGTGAGGTGAATAAAACCGGCATCGCTATGCTTTAAGATATTATTGACCAGTTCCTGGAGTACACGAAATGCCAGCAGCTCCTGCTCCACTTTAAGCCGCACCCTGTAGTCATGAAAACGTGCACTGGCATTGATACTGCCACTGCCGTTGATTTTTTGAAACAGATCGGTTGTGGCACTTTCCAATCCAAAATTTTTGAGTGTCGGAGGCATTAGGCTGTGACTGATGTTGCGAATAAGCTGTATGGCATCATCGATGATTTGTTTGGCGCTGCCAATACTTTGCAATTGTTGAGGCTTTTCCTGATTGACGAGATTTTCATTGAGGTACAGGCGAGCCGTAGCAAGCAACGGACCGGCATCATCGTGTAGATCCGCCGCAATACGTTGTCGTTCTTCTTCCTGCAGGCGAACAGATGCCTGAAGCAATACCTGTTGTTTTTCCGCTTCCAATTTTTTCATTTGGAGTTGATAACGAATTACTTTTCTCTGATGGAATATTACAAAAATGATGATTCCTGCAGCCAGCGTAAGCATGCCCAGTGTGCCTAATAGCATCAGTTGTGATATGCCGGAAATATCCGTTTCTAATAAATACATAATTTAATTTTTAAACGGTATTGTGCTATCCAGGTTAAGCTCTGCCGGGAATCTTGGGAATTCATCCTCCTCTTTTTTTTCAGTTCCAAGAAATGAAAGGCTTAAAATGATATTTTTTGTAATGGTGACGGTAATATAAACCAGTTGAATCTGATTTTTAAAATCTTGATTATCACTTGAACTTAAAAAAAGTAAAAAGAAGAAATTGCCTGAAAAATAAATAAATAATCCAACACAGATCCAAAAAGAAATACTTTCTATAATTGGCACAGTTGTATTATAATTCATTTTTTCATAGAAAAAATAAATTATAAATATTATTAACAAAAAAAACTCCAACAGTAAAGGATAAATACTAAATTCGAATGAATGAGTTATTTGGTCAGCCAAGTAGAAAAAAGAAAAAATAATAATTGAAAATAGAATTATTTTCTTTGCTGATTGCTTGGTGTAAAAAAAACTAAAAAAAATCGAGAATAGTATGTACTCATAAAGAACGTAAATTCTAACAATTACTTTATACACAATATTAGAATGTGTTGAAAGAGCAATAATTGAACAGACAGAAAAAAGAGAAATACCAATGGTGTAAATAAAAAAAACCTTTAGGCCTTTTGTGTTTACTTTATTAAAAAAAATTACACAAAAGACAAAAGGTAAAATTTCTGCAAGTAGATTGATATAAATAAGTGATTTAAGAATATTGTCAATTATTTATTCAAAAATAATTAACAATAAGCCAAAATCAAAAATTAACTTACTTGCGAGTCACGTAATAGATCAGTGAAGCTGTAAGAAC
>VERM01000223.1 GCA_018882645.1 Ferruginibacter sp. | reverse complement strand
AATGGATGTTGATGAAGTGATTGGTATTACTGATAAAACAGCCCAATCTTTATTCAGCCGGAAGCAATCATGAATGCTATTTATGCTGCTTCTTTCTATACCTTTGTTCAAAATCAGCCACTCAATAAATCTATAAATATGTCATGTAAAATCTTATTTGCATCATTAAGTTATTTGTTTTTAAATCTTTCCTGTGCAGATGGCAAGGTTAATGATAAAGGCTCTGATACAACGGCGTCTGTACCCCATGCTAAAACGGATATCAGCAAAACACCAGTTGATACTATCATTACATTCTCAGCTGTAGGAGATATCATGTTTGGTTCGAATTTTCCCGATAAGAGTAAGATGCCACCCGATGAGGGGAAAAATCTATTAAGTGAGGCTTCGGATTTTTTGAAAGCTACCGGAATTACTTTTGGTAATTTGGAGGGAACGCTATTAGACAGCGGTGGCGTACCAAAAGGTGTTGGTCAAAATATTTATTGTTTCAGGCAGCCTGTTAAATATGTGAACCTTTTCAAAGAAAATGGTTTTAATCTCTTGAGTATTGCAAACAATCACATCAATGATTTCGGACCTGTTGGAATAGAGACTACGATAAAGACGCTTCAAACTGCCGGGCTGAACTTTGCCGGTACTCCAACACATCCTTATATTATTTTTGATAAGGGGTCTCTTAAAATAGGAATGATTGCATTTGCTCCCCATGCCGGCTGCTTGAATTTGAATGATATTGCAAATGCCACAAAGTTGGTTAAAGAGGCAAAGGCCAAATGTGATATATTGATGGTTTCTTTTCATGGAGGAGCAGAAGGCGAGGGCCATCAGCGCGTTACCCGGAAGAGAGAGTTTTTTTTCGGTCAGGATCGCGGTGATGTGTATGAATTTGCACATCAGATGATTGATTCGGGAGCTGATCTGGTCATTGGTCACGGGCCTCATGTTGTCAGGGGGATGGAGGTATATAAATCAAGATTGATAGCATATAGTTTGGGTAACTTTTGTACTTATGGCATGTTTAGTTTAAGTGGTTCCAAAGCATTTGCTCCATTGTTGCAGTTTGAGTTAGACCACAATGGTAAATTTAATAAGGGCAAAATCATTTCATTCCTCCAGCTGGGTGAGGGCGGTCCGGTTAAAGATGCGAATAACGCTGCTGCAAAGCGTATCAAAGAGCTCAGTCAACAGGATTTCCCTGAAAGTAAACTCCAGATTGATGATGAGGGTAATTTGAGTTATATTGAATAGTGCCTGATATTTTTTGAATTAGTGAACACTAAAAAGTATTTGCAGAAAAAATGTTAACTATTTTTGAAAATACTGGGTTTAAATTATGCCGCTTGCTCATTAGAAAAGTCTAATGGATACACCTTCAATTGTTCTAGGCCCTTCCGGCGTCTGAATCCTTACATTATCGAAAGTAACTGCAGAGCCGGGCATACATTTTTGCATATATCCTTTTATATTTGCCAGACTGCCCCCACTGATCCTTGCCTGAACCGGGACCGGAAAACCTTCTCCTGAAAAATATACGGTTGCATCTATAATTTTCATGTCAAAATCAAATGCAAAATCCTCCATATCAAGACTGACACTATCGAGTTTATAGAATTTTTTAAAATCCATTGCGTGCTTACTTGTTCCCAATTTTAATTTAGGATCAGGTATTTTTTTTACTCTGAAAGTAAATGCGGATGGTTGTGATCCTTTGGACGATACAGATATGACTACTTCGTCTAAGGAAGTAGGTTTTACAAATCTTTTTGAACCAACACCGGATATCGTTGCATTGGTTGCTGTGACAACCGTATTTTCAAACGTTTGCTCAGAATTGCCGATTGTTATCGGATTATCGATACCTAAGTAAAGAACATTCATTTTGTCTGCCGATAAAGCAATAGCAGTTTGCTGAGCATATGAGCTTATACTGATCATGACAAAATAACCATATAGCAATATTATCTTTTTCATCTGAGTGTATTTATGGGTGTTAAATTTTTTTATAAAAATGATTTTCTCTTTTTTAAAATAAAGTAAGGGTCCTGTCATTTATTGTTCTAACCCCATCCGGCCCTTGAACTTTTATATTTTCTATAGTTACCACTGATCCCGACACACATTGATTCATTAGTGTTTTTATGTTTTCCAGACTATTGCCGTTGATTTTACTGGATTTAATTTCCGGAAAACCATTCCCGGAAAAAGATATCGTAGCCTCAAGAATTGTGAACTTACAATCTAAAGGAAAATCTTTAGACAATTCGGCACGACAGTAATTCTGAGCCTTGAATTCAATCAGGGATATTCTGGAATTGCCAAATCCAATTTTAAATTCCGGATCCGGGATTCTTTTGACATGAAACGGGAAAGTCTGAACTAGTCCGCCCGTATTGACGGTTATGGTTATATCTCGATCTGAATCAGGCCGTACTATTCGGTTAAATCCCTCACCGGAAATTTGGCCGTTTGTTATTTTAATTTGAGGCATGTTGGATCCGGCTGGAGCGGAAAAACTGATGGGGTTGTCGATACCAAAGTAAAGAATATTCATTTTGTCTGCAGAGATGGCAATGTTACCCTTTTTTAGGGGCTGGGCAAACGGAAGGCAATACACCATGACTAACGGAAAAAAGCAGATGATTTTTTTCATACAATAAGATTTATGTGTTGTTAATTGGAGTTAATTAAAATATCTACTCATAAATGCTTGTCAGGTAATCTAAAAGAGTTTCATTGAAAGCATCTGCCCTCTTTTTATATTCCGGTTGCTTCAAATAAATATTTGTATTGCCTAATGTAACACCGGCAGCAGTGGATAATGTTTTAGAAGCTCCTGTAAACAATTCTCTTTTTTCACCGTTTTCTGTTTTTCTTCCAAATCCCAATAAAATTTCAACGATGGGCATGTATTCAATAGTACCCGATTTTTTTACTGAGTAGTTGCCATCTTTATCGTACACAGCCGTCTCAATCTCGTATGTATTATCATATGGCTGAAAGCTTGAATTAAGGTCTTTATCCTGGTCTAATATATAACTCTTGGAATTATTTTCATAGAAGGATTCGCAGAAGCGCTTATCAAATTTTTCAAAAACCCAATTCGTCAGTGAGGTAAGAAAATCATACTGGGTACTGTCTATAGCATTCTTTTCCAAATTGATGACTACCAGAGAATCCTTGTTTTTTTTATCAGACATAAACGAAAGACCTGTTTTAAGTGAGTTGACAAACTCTTTGTCTGAAAGTAAATTCAAAAAAAACAATCTACGCTTATCTTTTAAGGCAGTAAAAACATTTGTATTAAATGTATAGTAAAAGGAATTGCCTGTTAGTCTCCCAAATTCATCGGTCTCCATCCATCCCAGGCCGATATTGTTGATACATGATTTAGACTGGTTTATAACGATACAATTCATTTTGTCCGTATATGTCTTAAAAAAAATCTGTTTTTCTCCTGTTGAATCTAATAATTGGACTTCCATTTTCTTTGTTATTTTTCGCTTTACGTCTTCACCATTTAGCCC
>VERM01000008.1 GCA_018882645.1 Ferruginibacter sp. | reverse complement strand
ATCAGACCTTTTCCTCGGGTACAATTTGATGCCTTTTGCGATGTATTCTCATTTCGTTGGCTTCGGTATAGAATAAACACACCGGGTTTTGGAACGGAGTGTCAGGTTCAACTTAGTTATAAACCCAGTCGTGATGTTGAACTTAATATCCGATTCCGATACGAAAGCAAAGCAGTCAATGCTTACAGTGGGAATGAGCCGTTCGTTCCGATAGTATATCCAGTCAGAAAATCTATTCGTACCCATCTGTCAATGAAATTGAATAATCATTTTAGTTTTAGAAGCAGAGTGGAGTACCTAATTGTTGAATCCCCTAAAAACCTCAGCGAAAGTGGTAATATGATATCGGCTGATTTGCATTATAAACCTTTAATGAAACCCATATCAGCCAATGTACGGTTGTTGTATTTCGAAACAGATAGCTATGAAAGCAGATTGTATGCCTATGAAAACGACATGTTGTATACGTTTTCGATTCCGATAATCAATGGAAAGGGTATAAGATATTATTTGAACTTAAATTACGATTTCAATAAAAAAGTTTCTTTTTGGCTGAAATGGTCCCAAACTTTGTTTTCCCATATGATTTCTACTCAATCCTATTTTCATTCAAATGTCGGCAAACGTATGTCTGAGTTGAAGTTTCAGATCATTTTAAGGTACTAGACTGCCTAATTGCGGCGCGTCATTTTCATGTGATTTTCCATTTTTCTGTTTAAATCATCTCATTAATAAATTGTTATTTTTCTTTGGTTTTAAAAAATTCCCTACTTTTAGCCCATATTTAACAAATAATTTAACTGCACATGAGAAGATTATTACCACTATTTGCTGTGTTGATGTTAGCAGGAATGTTCGCGTCTGCGCAATCAAGGGTTATTACCGGTAAGGTAAGGGATATACCCGGAGATCCTGTAAAGTTTGCCACTGTTACTGAAACAGGAACCAAAAATGCCGTAAATTCGGATGAGAATGGTGACTTTTCCATTAAAGTCAAAAGCGCTTCGTCTACACTAACAATCACTGCTGTGGGCTACGATGCCCAGACGGTGTCTCCAACCGGAAGCCTGGTTATAGCCAACCTGGTTAGAAATAATCAGGAATTGAGTGCTGTGGTAGTTACAGCTCTTGGTCAGGTTCGTCAAAAATCTTCAATTGGTTATTCAACTGCATCAATAAAAACAAAAGAACTCACTCAGGCAAATCCGGTAAATCTTCAAAATGGTCTTACTGGTAAAGTATCTGGTTTGAATGTGGCTACCACAAACTCCGGTGTTTTGGGGACCACTCGTATTACACTCCGTGGTATCAGATCTTTAACCGGTAACAACCAGCCAATGTTGGTTGTGGATGGGGTGCCTACTCCTTTAGGATTTCTCAACTCTATAAATCCAAATGACATTGCGGATGTAAGCTTGCTGAAATCGGCCTCTGCAACCGTTATCTATGGCCCTGATGGCGTGAACGGTGCGATTGTGGTTACCACAAAAAGAGGTTCCAAGCAAAGACCAATGATAACAGTTAGTCATACTACCCAATTGGAAAAAATTGCTTACATGCCCAAATTTCAGACTCGCTGGGGTTCGGGGTATAACCAAGATCCCAATACCGGTCAGGGTTCTTTTGATCCAATTGAGCAACAAAGCTGGGGTGATGAATTTGATGGTTCTATCAGACAAATGGGTCAGGATGGGCCAAATGGTGAAAAATTATTATTGCCTTATTCATACAATCCTAACGGTAGAAGAAATTTCTTTGCCACTGGATCAACCAATCAAACGGATGTATCTTATTCAACCGGCGATTTCTATCTGAGTGCTCAGAATGTTTCTATACGTGGTACTGTTCCCGGTGATAAAAATGACCGTAGAACAGTAGCCATGAGTGCGCAAAAAGAATATGGAAGATTCAAAGCCAGCTTCAATGTTCGTTATACCAATTCAAATTATGACGTTACAACAGCAAATACTTTAATCTACTACAATGTAACTGGTGCCCCCGGACAATATGATCTCTCTCGTTTTAAAAACTGGAGAACAGATTACTTTTCCAGCCCTAATGGATATTATACACCATATCTTGTAAATTTCCAGAGGACTCCATACATGACAAAAGATATCAACAGACAAAAAGGGAAATCAAACGATCTTTTAGGTAATGTGGAATTGTCTTTCAAAGCCGCCAGCTGGTTGAATTTCGTATATCGTCTGGGTGGATCTGCTACCAATGGAAATGCAAAAGGTACCAGAGAAGCTTTTACTCCAAGCGCATACCATCTTACTCTGAGAGATGCATCTTCAACTACAATCAGTGCTGCTGTATCTGATGCATTCAACTCCGGAAGCAGATTAAGTTCTGAGTTGTTTGCGAATATCAATACCAAATACAAAACTATCGGAATAAGCGCTACTTTGGGACAGTCATATCGTGAAAACAATTCGAATGACATCTTTGTGAGCAGTTCTAATCTTGGAACTTCTACTTTCTTAAGTATTCAAAATCGTATTGGAGAGCCTATTGTTGGCGTCGGTGCAACCAAATCAAGATTGACCAGATTGTTTGGTAGAGTAGGTCTTGACTTTGATGGTAAAGCATATGTGGAAGGTACTGCAAGCTATGACAGAGACAGCCGAAATGCTCCAAGAGATGGCGGATCTTTTACCAATAGTGATATTTCCTATTTTTATCCAGGCGTGAACGCTTCAATATTATTGCATAAATTGATTCCAAGTCTGACTTCTAACAAAGTTTTAAATTACTTCAAACTTCGCGGAGCTATTTCTAAAACAGGAAACGTTCCTCTGGTACCACAGCAGGATCCTAATTTTACTGTTGCTACTTTCTTCCCATTCGGGTCTACACTAGGATACAACACTCCTACTTCTTTGTTCCAAAGACAATTCAGGCCTGAGTTTGTAATCAACCGTGAAGTAGGTATTGAGTTAGGGTTTCTCAAAAACAGAATCAACTTTGAGGCAAGCTACTATACTCAGGATAATACCAATCAGGTATTGGATCTGCAATTGCCAATCAGTTCAGGGTTTACTTCAAGTAAGTTAAATGCAGCAGAGTTTACCAATACAGGGGTTGAATTGGATTTGAAACTTACTCCTTTGGTAAAAATTGGAGATTTGAATGTTGATCTTAAATTCAACTACACCTATCAAACCAGTAAGGTAACCCAATTGGTTGAAGGTGTGAATGAATTGGGAATTGGAAACTATAACTGGGTAATCGTAGGTCAGCCTGTATACAAATTCAGATTGACTGATTATGTCAGAGATCCGGCCAGTGGCAAAGTGATCGTTGGCGCAGATGGAATGCCTACTTTGAATCCTAATTTGACTACTTTCGGAAGAACTACACCAAGTGACATATTCGGTATCTCACTCAATGCGAATTACAAAGGATTCACTTTAAGTGCCGTTGCTGAATATCGTGGAGGTAACCAAATTGTTGTTGATCAGTTAGGCGGTTTTCTGGATGACAACGGAATTTCTCAGCGCAGTGCGCAATATGGTCGTCGTGCCTTCGTTTGGCCAAACTCAGTTGTATTTGACGGAATTAAATACGTCAACAACACAAATGTTTACACTAAAACGTATAACCGTGAGTTTTGGAATAGCGATTTGAATACGGAAGCTGTTACCAACTACTTGTGTAACGGTGCTTTCTGGAAGCTTAGAGAGGTTTCACTCAGTTATGAATTCCCATCCAGAATTTTTAAAGGGAATACACTGAGAGGAGTGACAGTCTCTGTATCAGGAAGAAACCTTTTGACATGGTTACCTAAAAGCAATCAGTGGACTGATCCTGAATTCTCCAGTGCAGGTGGCGGAGCGTACACTGGTAATGCTCAAGGACGTAGTACGGGTTATAACCTCCCACCAACAAGAATTTTTGGAGGTAGTGTAATATTCAATTTTTAATCGATCAGATTATCAGTTGTTTCTCGATTTTCAGGGTTAAAAAAACATAATTTAAAGATAGAAATATGAAAATAAAGATAAAAAAACTGGCCATCCTTGCCACATCGCTCGTGGTGTTGGGTACCGGTTGTAAAACAAATTTTGACATCAATGCCTCTACTGAGGATTTGACTGCCGGTTCTCTGAATTACAGAGACGTTTTACCCGCAGCCTTATCCAACAATGCCAGGATTGTTGCAACAGACTGGAAGTTTCTTCAAAACTGGATGGGATATTGGGCGAGAAGTGGTAGCTACCAAAATGATCAACAAGAAGAGACTTACAATTTCACCAATAGTTTCCCTTCTACAAATAATCCTTGGACAGACTTGTATTATAATAACTCAAGTTATAATTACGTTCAGACAAAAGCCATTGAATCAGGTTCAGGCTTCTATGAAGCCATCGCTCGCATCATGAAGGCTCATAATTTTCAATTGCTCACTGATGTTTATGGCAATATACCCTATTCGGAAGCTTTGAAGGGGAATGAGGTCAGAAGCCCTAAATATGACAAAGGTGCGGATATTTATAAGGATCTTTTCCGTGAACTGGATAAAGCAATTGCATTACTCAAAGATCCTGTTGCCAGTAGCCCTGCCAATAATGATAAAATCACTACAAATGATTTAGTGTTCAAAGGAAATGCTTCCATGTGGATTAAATTTGCAAACACATTGAAACTTCGTCTTTTGGTTCATGCATACGATGTGCCTGAAATCAATGCTGCTGCCGAGGTTGCCATCATCGAGGCAGAGGGTTCCGGCTACTTACAATCCGGAGAAACAGCTAAAATCAATCCCGGATATTCTTCAGCCAAACCCAATCCTTTTTACAGAGCCTATGCTATCAACGAAAATGGTGTTTTGGCAAGTAATGCGGATTTCGTAAAAGCCAACTCATATGCTGCTGGTTTTGGTAATGTATCAAATCCCGGGAATTGGGGATATTACAGATATGATGCCGATCCCAGAATAGACAAATTTTATGTAAAGCCCGATGTAAATCCTGATGCTGCCATTTATGAACCTGCCGATTATCATAAGGGTATTCCATTTGGAGCAACTTCTGGTCAATTTCCAAACAGTTTGGGTCCTGATTTGTCTTCAATTAACGCAATCAACAGCACATCGCCTAATACAGGGTTGACACCAAACGGCCCTGCATCTGATGCATGGATAATTACAAGTGTGGAAAGTTTATTTCTTCAGGCGGAAGCCCGCGAAAGAGGCATTATTAATTCAGGACCAAGTGCTAAAGATTTATTATATAGTGCTGTGCTTGAATCCTTCACGACTTTAGGACTCACCACTCAGGATTATGAAGATTATTTGGATTACAACATTGGTTTCCCCGACGTGGATTATGACGAGGCTACTGACAAAACATATACCATTTTATCACAAAAATGGTTTGCATTGAATGGGATTGCACCCTATGAAATATGGACAGACGTAAGAAGAACGGATATCGTTTACGGAGATCTGGTTGGTTTCGATCCCGGACCGCCACTATCTATTTTGACCGGCGCAAAACCATCCATTCCAATTCGTTTATTTTATCCTCAGTCTGAATATAGTTTCAATGAGGTAAATGCGAAAGCTCAGGGTACTATAGATGTTTTTACCAGCAGAATATTCTGGGATAAACAATAAAACAAATTGAGAATAAACTCATTCATCAATAAAAATACAACAATGAAAAAATATTTAAAATTAACATTTCTGACAGCCTTGATTGGAATTTCACTTACAGGATGTTTGAAAGATAAGGGATTTGATAACGGAGATTATGGAGTCCAGGTAATTGAAAAGAAGGCAGTGGCATTACCACAAGCGGGAACTCTTACTTTTGCGATCTTTTCCTCTGATGAATCCCAGATCATTAATGCACCTACTTTCTCTGCGGAATCCATCAATAAACCTACAACCGACATCAATGTTAAATTCAAATTGAAACCTGAACTGGTAGATGCCGATCCGGATTTGACACTATTGCCTGCTGACGAATATTCTATTAATTTGGATGGCAAAATAGCCGCAGGCCAGATTGTGGATACACTTCAATTAGAAATCAAAAAATCATCCAATCTTGACCCCAATAAGATTTATGCTTTAGGATTAGAGCTTGTAAGTGCGGATAACGGATATCAGGTGGCTGCCAATCTGAAAGAAGTTCTAATTAAAATTGTTATCAAAAATAAATATGACGGTGTATATAAGGTCACAGGAACTTATCAAGATGTTGCACCTGTTGGTGCCAATTATACGGCTCGTTATCCTTTATACTATTTCCTTGTTACAACTGGCCCAAGCAGTGTAGATGTCTATTTGCTTGTGAATGGGGAATTTGTTCCGGCATATTTGTTTAATACTCCGGACGGACCATCCTACTACGGTCGCTGGGGTCTGCAGGCTTTCTTTGATCCTGCAACAGACGCGGTTTCTGAAATCAGAAATTATTATGGAGACCCTGCCAATCCGTCTAATTTTGTTGGAGATCCTTCGGGAGGTACAGGCGCCCCTGATTATATTTCAAGTAATACGCGAAAGGCAGAGCTTGATCCTACTGGAATCAATGCCTACGACGCTGCGTCTAAAAAAATAAGGGTCAAATATTTCATGATACAACCTTCGGTTGTTCCTTCTGGTCCAAGAGGCTTTTTTGATGAAACCTGGGAATTTTTAGAACCTAGATAAATAATGCAAAATTCTTTTAAGAGGCTGTCTCAAAAGTACGAGACAGCCTCTTTTTTTTCTGTCAAATCTATTTTTACTTTAGTACTCAAATATCCAAAATAGAGGAGGTTTGTTTATTTTTTATTACAGCTATTTGTTTTTGAATAAATTATAATTGGATAATGCTAACTTTGAAATAAAAAAATGTCTGATCAAACCAGTATCAATAACCCCATCAATATCGAGATATCAGAAGAAGTTGCCGAGGGTACTTATGCCAATTTAGCCATCATTACTCATAGCCATGCTGAATTTGTTATTGATTTTGTCAACGTCATGCCTGGAACGCCTAAAAGTAAAGTGAAGAACAGGATCATTCTTACACCTTTTCATGCGAAGCGTTTTATGAAAGCAATGATTGACAATGTAAAAAAATTTGAGTCATCCAATGGCACCATACAGGATATGGAGAGCATTGAAATTCCGTTTAATTTTGGAGGACCTGCCGGGCAAGCATAATTATAAATCTCCTTCATCCATAAAACTATAGTATCCCTCATCACTTACAATAATGTGATCCAGTAGTTTAATATCCATAAGTGCTGCAGCCTCTCTGATTTTATGGGTGAGGTCGTGATCTGCTTTGCTTGGATTTAGATTTCCTGAAGGATGATTATGGCTCAGCACAATGCTTGTAGCATCTTCTTCCAAAGCCCTTTTTAATATAATTCTGGGATCTGCCACAGTGCCCGTTATACCTCCTTTGCTTACAATTTCAAAATGATTTATTTTGTTGGCTCTGTTTAGGTATAATACTCCGAAAACTTCCTGAGTATAATCTTTCAATACAACCCTCAGGTATTCGGCCACATCTTTACTGCAGGTGACTGATGTTTTTTTTCTTGCTTCACCGGCATGCCTTCTTCTGCCCAACTCCAGTGCGGCCATTATTGTAATGGCTTTTGTAGGTCCGATGCCTTTAATCTTTTCCAATTCGCGAATGGAGAATTTTCCCAGCTCATCGAGATTGTTATTGCTTTCATTCAGAATTTCTCTAGCCAGGTCCACTGCTGATTTTGATCTGTTGCCCGATCTTAGAAGTATGGCAATCAAATCTACATTGCTTAATGATGATGCACCCAACTGTTTCATTTTCTCTCTGGGTCTGTCATCTACAGACCAGTTTTTTATGGATGTGAAATGCATGTGAACATTTTTACGCAATTAAGGATTTATTAATCTAAACTAACTGTAATTTTGCTGAAGAAATTTCATATCCATTCAAAAAAATATCACATGCAACCCAATGCTAAAATTTTTTCCGGAAAAGGTTCAAAATATCTCGCTGAAAAAATTGCAAAAAAATTCGGAGAACCCCTTGGGAAAGTCAAAATACAACAGTTTAGCGATGGAGAGATTGGTGTTGAATTTGAAGAAAGTATCAGGGGTAAATTTGTTTTTCTGGTACAGAGTACATTTTCACCCACTGATAATTTAATGGAGTTGTTACTTATGATTGATGCAGCTAAAAGGGCTTCTGCGTACAAAGTAATAGCCGTTATTCCATATTATGGATATGCAAGACAAGACAGAAAGGACAGACCAAGAGTATCCATAGGATCAAAGCTGGTGGCCAACATGATTGTTGCCGCGGGTGCAGATAGAGTAGTAACCATGGATTTACATGCTCCTCAAATTCAGGGTTATTTTGATATTCCTGTAGATCATCTGGAATCTTCAGCAATCTTTATTCCTTATATAGAAAGTCTTAACCTTGAAAATTTAACTTTTGCAGCCCCTGATGTGGGCAGCGCCAACAGAATCAGGGAGATCGCTTCGTTTTTTGAATGTGATATGGTTATTTGTGATAAACACCGTAAGCGGGCTAATGAGATTGCCAGTATGGTGGTAATTGGAGAGGTGAAAGACAGAGATATTGTTTTGATAGATGATATTTGTGACACTGGTGGAACTTTGGCAAAAAGTGCCGGGCTGATGATGGAAAAAGGAGCCAGAAGCGTAAGGGCTTTTTGCACTCACCCCGTGCTGAGTGGGAATGCATATGAGAATATTGAAAAAAGTGTACTCGATGAACTGGTGGTTTGCGATACCATACCTTTAAAGCAAAACAGTAGTAAAATTAAAGTGCTTTCAACAGATGAGCTGTTTGCAGTGGCATTGAGAAATGCTTATGAAAACAAAAGCATCAATAGTCTTTTCATCAGATCAAGAATGATTCAGTAGAAACTGTAAAGTATTGATATTCAATGTTTTGATATTTTTAAACTCTTTCATTTCCTAGTATTCCTCAAATTCCCTAACTTCGCGCCTCATTATAAAAATTTTTAAAAATGAAATCAATTACAATCGAAGGACAGTTGAGGACCGAAAGCGGTAAAAAAGCCACCCGCCAACTTCGCTCTCAGCAAAACGTGCCAGCTGTAATTTACGGAGGCAAATCTGAAATCAATTTTTACGCATCTGCAAGTGCTTTTAAATCTATCGTCTACACATCTGAATTTATGTTGGCCGAAGTTAAAGTAGGGGGTAATACATATAAATGTATTTTGAAAGACTTACAATTTGATAAGGTTACGGATCAGTTGATTCATGTTGATTTTCTGGAATTGGTGGATGATAAAAAAATAATTGCTACGCTTCCGTTAAAATACACCGGAACCCCTTCGGGCGTAAAAGCAGGCGGCAAGCTGGTTACCAAGATCAAATCTATTAAAATCAAAACGCTCCCCAAATACCTCAAGGAATTCATTGAAGTTGATTTGAGTAATCTTCAACTGAATGAAAATATTCGTGTAGAAAATATAGTTGCTGAAAATATGGAGGTATTGAATTCTCCCAGAATTCCTATTGCATCCGTTACCATGACGCGCCAACTGAAACAAGAGGAAGCTGCAGCTCCTAAAGCTGCTGCTGCACCTTCTGCTGCACCTGCTGCCGCTGCCAAAAAATAAATTCATTCAATCTTTTTATTAAAAGCCCTTTTCAAAAGGGCTTTGTTTTTTTAGTGAAGTGAGACTGAGAGAAAGAAGTTATACAAATAGAGCTTCTATACGAGCGCTAGTTGGCCTCTAATGTTTAACTTTGGCCTTTTAAAATTCATAATTTATGGGAATGGATAGAAATACGATAATTGGCTTTGTTTTAATAGGGGCACTTCTTATTGGAATGTTTGCGCTCAATAGTAAGGACAGGCTTGAGTATGAGGCACAGCAAAAAAAAATTGCGGATTCCATCGCTGCAGTCCAAGCTAAAAAAAATAAGGTTCCCACTAATGTTATACCAAATAAAGATAGCATAGTTGAAGTAGTAAAGAACATCGGGGCTTTTAAAACTTCGGAAAAGGAAAAAACAGATACGATAGAGAACGAAGTATTAAAAATCGTTTTTACCAATAAAGGAGCACAGCCATTGACTGTTGAGCTTAAAAAATTCAAGAAGTATGATCAGAAGCTTGTTGTATTGAGAAAGGGAAGTTTCAATAGGTTTGGTTATCGCATCAAATCCGGGGAGAATCAGACCACTCTGACCGACAATTTGATATTTAAGCCTGAACCGGTTGTCGTGAATAAGGATGGCAGTAAAACTCTAATTTTTATTGCTGCAGATTCTTCCAATCAACATAGGATTATACATCAGTATACGATAAGGCCCAAAGACTATATGATTGATTTCGAGATTAAAATGGACGGAGCTGATCAGTTGTTGTCAGCTAATACGATTCATTTTGACTGGTATACTGAGCTCCCTCAGATCGAAAAAGACCATAAATATGAATCTAGTCAGACTCATTTTTGTTATCTGAAAGACAATAGTTTTGATTTCAACTATCTTGGTTCCGGTGATAGAGTAGAATTAAAAGAAAAAGTCGAATGGCTAAGTGCAAAACAACAGTTTTTTACCAGTACTCTTATTGGTAAAAATAAATTTAATGATGTTGTCACAAAATGGGAAGTACCAAAGGATACTAATGGCCAATATATTGCTCAATTCCAAACATCTGGTCAATATGCATTTCAGCCGGGTCGGAATATTTCTTTGCCTTTACAACTTTATTTTGGCCCTACTGATTATAATATTTTAAAAAGTTATGGCAATCAACAAGAAAATATTGTGCCCTACGGCACTGGTATATTTTCATTTGTGAAATACATCAACAGGCACTTGCTTTTGCCGGTTTTTGATTTCTTTCAGAAATACATTTCCAGTATGGGGATAGTGATTTTATTGCTTACCTTATTTATCAGATTGCTGACTTCTCCCATTTTGTATAAGAGTTATCTGAGCGGAGCTAAAATGAAAGTACTTAAACCCGAAGTGGATGCATTAAGAGAGAAATTTAAAGATGATCAACAGGCTTTTGGAATGGAGCAGATGAAGTTGTGGAGAAGTGCCGGCGTTAATCCTTTGGGAGGTTGTTTGCCTGCACTGTTGCAGATTCCCATTTTTATGTCTTTGTATTATTTCTTTCAGTCGAACATCGATCTACGCGGAAAGTCTTTTCTATGGGCCAGTGATTTGGCATCGTATGACTCTATTCTGAATTTTTCTTTCAACATACCTTTTTACGGAAATCATATCAGTTTATTTACACTTACAGCGGTTCTGACTAGTTTATTGATTTCTATTTATAGTATGAGTAACATGCAGGGCAACACCAATCCTATGATGAAATATATGCCATATATTTTCCCGGTATTGCTTCTTGGGGTATTCAATGGTCTTCCTGCTGCGTTAACATGGTATTATACCATTTCAAATACTATTACTTTAATTCTGCAAATCGTTATCCAAAAGTATATCATTGATCACGATAAAATAATGGCTCAAATCAATGAAAACAGAAAGAAGCCTGTTAAAAAATCTAAAATTCAAGAAAGAATCGAGGCCATGCAGGAAAGTCAGCGTAAATTACAAGACCTCAAAAACAAGTCGAATAAAAAGTAAAACGGACTGGATGATTTAATCTGAAATGTTTTCGGTATGAGAAATTTCAAACGCGGTCTTTTTCTTATTCTAATACTAGTATCTCTTAATCTTCCCGGGTATTCTCAAATTATTTTGGATGAGGTGCAGTTGGTTTACGAAATTCAGACAGTAGAAAATATAAAGGGTATTTCCTCAGCTAACAAATCAAAAGACCAGCTAACCGTTTTTTTGAAAGGGAATCGTTCTAGAACTGAAATGAAATCTATTTTGGGGTCTGAAATTAACATTTATGACAACGTTAAAAAGCAGGGAGTAATATTGAAAGATTTCAGCGGGCAGAAGCTTTTGATAAAAATGGATGAGCTTGCATGGAGAAACAGAAACAGTTTTATGAGCAATATCCGCTTTGAAGTTACAAATCAATCCAAATTTATCAATGGATTTCATTCAACAAAAGCAGAAGCAATCGACAATCCATATATTTCCGAGGTTTATTTTTTAAAAGATACTTTGCTTGAAAACTCTAATTACTATAATGCTTTAACGAACTTAAAAGGTATCCCCGTTTCTTATACCATCAGTAGCAGTGGGTTTACATTTACTTATACTTTGAAATCAATTTTAAAGGAGGGAGTGTCGAACAATATGTTTGATATACCCAAAACAGGTTTCAGGAACGTAACCTATGAAGAAATTAAGAAAATTAAAGAGGAATAAAAAATAGATTGTCGCAGTCTATCCTTTTGACTTCAGCTTGTTTTTTTGAATATAAACATTAGAGCCTTTCTCATAAACATTGATGAGGGCACATTCTGTGTTATTGTTGTCAGATTTGGTTTCAATCACAACTACGCCATTATATCTCAAGCCGTTGTTGATGTTGGTATGAATGGTATTTTTGAAGCTACCGGAGGTGTTGATATTCAGAGAAATTTTATTATTGGACTTTTTACGTATACCTCTGTCTGCATATAGGGAGAATACATTCCCTAAAATCATTACAAGTATTAGTCCGGATGTTATGATCTTTCTCATAGTTTTATTTTTACAATCCAAATATACTAATATTTATTTGTTAAAAAAAAATCCTTTTTTGGTTTTTTGAATAAAATGTTTAAAAAAAATCATAACTTATGTCAAAATCGGACTGTAATCCGATTTAACTTATTGTGCTATATCAATTTTTTATACATGGAAAAAAATCATCATGGAAAAAGCCAGGAAGAAATCAAAGAGCTTCTGATGCAGTTTGACAATTTACTGGAAGGTCGACCTAACAGCTTTATTGAGGAAGAAGGATTTGAGAAGATTGCGAATTATTATGACGAAAAAGAAAAATATCATAAGGCTTTTGAGGTGCTGGATGTGGCATGTAATCAATATCCTTACTCTGCAACGCTGCTGGTAAAAAAAGCAGATATTCTCATCTCGCTCAAAAGATTCAACGAATCCTTAACTCTACTTGAACAGGCTGAATTATTGGATGCTTCTGAACCATCCCTTTATGTAATCAAAGCAGACGCCTTTCTCGCACTTGATATGTATGAAGAGGCCGAAGCCATCATTGATTATGTATTTGACAATTTTGAAGGAGAAGAAAGAACCGAATTGCTTTTTGAACTTTCAGAAGTGTATGATGATTATGAAAATTTCGATTTGGTTTTTGATTGTCTAAAAATGATTTTACAATTAGATCCAACCAATGAAGAAGCATTATATAAAATTTGCTTCTGGACCGATTTTACCGGCAGAAACGATGAGGGAATCAAACTCCATCTGAATATTATTGATCAATACCCATATAGCGAACTTGCCTGGTTCAATCTGGGCGCTGCTTACCAGGGGCTGAAATTATATGAGAAGTCAGTGGATGCTTATTTATACGCTGTGGCAATAGATGAAAAGTTCGATTATGCATACAGAAATATGGGCGATGCCTATATCAAATTAAAAAAATATAAAGAAGCCATCGATGTGCTTGAGAAAGTGCTGGATTTGTCACGTCCGGAGGCAGTCATTTACGAAGCAATAGGTCATTGCTATGATAGATTGAAAAATTTTGCTCAGGCCAGAAATCATTATAGGAAGGCTTGTCACCTTTATCCTGAAGATAGTCAGATGCATTACAAGCTGGCACTCACCTACATGCACGAATCATCCTGGAAAAATGCGCTCAAATCATTGCATACCGCTTTAAAATCACATGTTATGCAGCCAGAGTATAATCTGGCTGCAGGGAGATGCTATCTCCAACTGAGAGAAATTGATGAAGCTTTGACTTATTTGGGAAACGTGGTTCGCGTGAGACCCAAAAATGCAACGGGATGGTCTGAACTTCTGAAATGTCTGTATCTCGGTGAATTGTATGAGGAAGGTATTGAATATGCCGAATATGCGTATCAGCAAACGGATCAAAAACCGGTTTTTCTCTTTTTTAAAGTTTTGTTTCTTTTCTCATCCGGAAAAATAAAAGAATCAATTCTACATCTGGAAAATGCCCTTAGCATCAATCCCAAATTGATTAATCAAATCCTAGAAATGAATCCTTCCATGCTTCAACATCAGCAGGTGATTGATTTGATTGCATCACACAAAAAGAAGCCTGTCCGTAAAAAATAATTGCTGATTAAAATCATTCAAAGCGGATATGTGTATGATTGATATCATCAAACTCCATTCTGTTGTGGTTTTGAGACGAACAATGAATATTTTTGTTTTCATCAACTCTTATGATCAATTTCAGTCTGACTCAAATTCCCGGCAGAACAGATAAGCCCAGAAATAATGGTATCACTATGGTGATGGATAAAGGGCTTAGTATTGATGAAGCAAAAAATATGATGAGTGTGGGACATTTTCACATTGATCTGGTGAAATTAGGCTTTGGTACAGCATTTGTAACTCCTTATCTCAAAGAAAAAATAGAGGTATATCATTCTTTTGGTGTTCCCGTCTATTTTGGAGGGACTTTGTTTGAAGCATTTATCATCAGAAATCAATTTGAAAAATACCTGAGTGTTTGTAAAGATTATGAGATTGATTTTATGGAAGTCAGTGATGGATCCATTTCTATTCCTCACCAAACCAAATGTAATTACATCGAAAAGCTGAGCGCTCATGGAACAGTATTGAGTGAGGTTGGAAGTAAGGATTCTGCCCGCGTATTGCCGCCGTATCAATGGATTGAATGGATGCGTGCCGAATTGAGTGCGGGATCGGCATACGTGATTGCTGAAGCCAGAGAGTCCGGTAATGTTGGAATTTATCGGGGAACAGGTGAGGTGAGAGAAGGTCTTGTGCAGGAAATTCTAACCCGTATTCCGTCTGAAAAAATTCTTTGGGAGGCTCCTCAAAAGTCACAACAACTCTTTTTTTTGGAACTGATAGGTTGTAATGTAAATCTGGGAAATGTGTCGCCTGCAGAAGTCATCGCATTGGAAGCCATGAGGATTGGCCTTAGAGCTGATACTTTTGAACTTTATTTGAATAAATAATTATAGCTCAGTAATTCTTTGAACTGATTTCTCATCTTTCTTATTTGTTGAAAAGAATGATAATGTTTAAGTTGCAGTTATTCCCTAGAAACCAGATAAAATAAACAGATACAGATGAATACCTATGGTTTAATTGGATATCCGCTTGGTCACTCTTTTTCTCAAAAATATTTTTCTCAAAAGTTCACGGATGAACAAATTCCGGATAGTTTTTTTGAGCTATTTCCGAT
>VERM01000222.1 GCA_018882645.1 Ferruginibacter sp. | reverse complement strand
TGGTAATAGTATCCACCAAAAAAACCACCATTTTATTAAGGTTCCAACGGTTACGCCTGATTCTTTCTTTTGATTATCAAAGAGACTATCTTTTCTATTGGATTCCAGTTCGTCTAGTTTATCAAAAAACTTTGTAATGTTCTTAGAAGCTTCTACACTTCTAAATTCAGTACCGCAATCAGAACATTTAGTTGTGAATGATTGAGCAATCGCACCACATGCAGGACATTTTTTTACATCGCCTATTTTATCTGATTTTGGAGAAGCAGAATCTGGTTTGTTACTTTTCTGTTTTTCAAACATCTTTGCTTGTAACACCATTTCGAATTCATCAAGAGCAACACCAAATGATTCGGCTTTTTTAAAAAGAATTTGTTTTTCTTTTTCTGATAGCTCTCCATCTATCAAAGCCATTTCAATCAATTTTTCTAATTGTTCGTTGTACATATGATTAAATATTAATTTTTTTGACTTTTAATTATGCCTTGCGCAAGTTGACGAAACATTCCCAAAAATTTCTTATGGAATAAAGTTCATATATTTATTTTCTATTCCCTCAAACTAGTCGGCCGTAAAGGTAGTATTAATAGTTAATATTTTATTATTTGCCAGAATGTTGCCCCGTCGCCTAATAATGAGGCCTAAAGTTTGAGCAATTGGCGGAATGGCGGACTTCTAAGAACATAATTGTCAATTCACCACTGAGTTTGATACGATCAATTATCAAATTCTTCACCAAACCAAATAACTGCATATCCATTTAAAATCCCAACTCCGATTGCATTCCAATTACTGTCATTCCAAATGTCTTGGTTCAAAATAACCGCGTTGTGAGCGTTGCTGTTTTTCCAACTATTTAAGGAAGATTCAGCAGTTGCAATATAGCCTCCCGAACCGCCGTGAGCACATTCGTATCCATATCCTCTGTATTTAGTGAGTTCGCTTGGTTTTAACCACATACATGGATAAGTTTTACTATCTCCTGCATTATAAGTGCAGTTACTCCAATCATGAGTAAGGTAACCTATGTTTTCAACCAAATCCTTACAATGCATCTGTGCAACATAGGTAAGTGAAGCAGATAATGGAATATTTGGAAGCCCGTTCTCTTTGCGATATTCCATTATATTTTTATATAGTTTTCCTTCTTCCTCCGATAATGCCTGAGAAAATGTAAAGAGATAATTAAAAAAAATAAAAGTGTAATATAAAAATATTTAAGTATCATGTTTTTCAAGTGTTTATTATTGTTTTTATTGAGAGATAAATAATTTATCAAAACGGACTGCTCCATTTGGCATCCGTATATACATTAACCCCGGTAAGCGTTTTCAAGAATGCGACAACAGCATCCACTTCGTTCTGGTTCAGATTCAATTGCTGCCCAAAACCATTTGGCCTCAGTTTGCCATCCAGTCGCGTGTTGCCGGGTGCCAAATTGATATTCCCATAGTGGCCAATAACCGACTGTAATGTGGTAAAACTACCTGTATGCATCATTTGTGTATTCGGATTTCCTGCGAGTCCTACTATATCTCTTAAAGAAGGAGCACGCGTATTGTTGATGTCTATTCCTGTTCCATTCAGCACACCTATTACTCCATTGTTGCCACTATTGGGATTGATATCAAATTCAGGGGCATTATGGCATCCATTACAACCCAGCCCTCCACTGATTCTAATACCTGAAGCATCAAATGTTGGGGGCATAGTAAATAAGTTTTTACCCTGATTTTCCTGAGCTGTAAAGTTTGGGAAGGGCTGATTGTTATTGCTAACCTGAGATCTGCCTGCATCATATTTAGAATCGAAAGATTGTATGCTTCTGATAAACTGAGACAGGCATTCCTGCATTTTAGATTCTGAAATGGAGGTACTGCCATATACAAATTGAAATAACTCTTTATAGTAATCAATCCCTTCCAGTTTTTTTATCAATGCTGAAAAATCGGGCCTTCCATCTTTTCCGCTAAAACCCATTTCTGAATGATCTTGAATGGGCTTGGTGGTTTGTTGTTCCAGACTGCTAGCGCGCTCATCCCAGAAGAATTTATTTTCAACCGCAAATCTTGCATTAATCAAACGCATGGAATGTCTGCCCGTCAATCCGCCACTCACTCCTTTGCTCGGCGATTCAATGTCGCCAAAAGCAAATTCCTGTTTGTGACAACTGCCACAGGAAACGGTGTTGTCAATGCTTAAGTTTTTATCATAAAAAAGTACTCTGCCCAGCGTAGCTTTAGCATTAGAAATTGAATTAGACCCGGTATTGTCTTTAGTAATATATCCGGGTTTTGATTGATTGGCATAATTAGCCAGGTTGTTCAAATCAATCTTATTCCCAAAAATATTTTTAATGGCCGTATAGTTTTGTGTGCCTGTATCATTTTTAGTACAGCGAAGGAATATCAACACCGCAGATAGTAATGCAACAGTTAATTTTATCTTATTCATATAATTGGTTTGTCAATAATTCTGAATTTTGAATCATTACATTTTAAAGGAAAATTACAGGGGGGGGGTAAAATATTTTTAAGCGTTATCAAGTTTAGAAGAAAGCTTTTATTGTAGAATAGCACAAACAAATTAAACAAAAAATCTCATTTATTCAATTTATGAACGAAAAAAGCGTCTTATTGAGAAAGACGCCTTAAGATATATTTATGGAATTAAGGTAATCTGCTAATTTTCAGAAAGCACAATCAACATATCATTATTGCTAAAAGTTATCTTTTCGGATTTATTAGGATTAACAACAACTCCATGTGCTTTGTTGCTGTCGTGAATCAATGATCCGATTCTATAGCCGATAGCGGTATGTCCTTTTTTTCTGGCACTTTCCAAAACAGTATAGAAATCCATTGTTGCTCCCGTTTGAACGTAGTTAGAGATGGGTTTGAGATATATTTCACTTCCATCCGGATTAAAAAGGTCTTCAAAAACCCTCATGAGATATTTATTTTCAGATACCTGTGTCATCAATAGACTGATGATTTTATCACTCACAATAAAGTCATCGGCCTTTGTAACTTCGGCCAGATCTCTGTTTCTGATATCCAGCATTTCACTAACCACTTTAATGTCTTTTTGTTTTTCATCCATTATTCTCCTGATATGGAGTAAAGTGATAAGTGTTTGGGCATCAGCATCCTGAATGTCCATCTCATCTTTATAACACAGTAATTGTACGCTGTCATATGAACATATATCCAAACCATCAATGATTGCTCTTGATGTAGTGTCATTGATTTCAAACTCGAGTTGTATATTTTTCAGAGATTGCTTCAGTTCGTTAAATGTTTCATTGTCAATGGCAAAAGATGAAACAACCTTCATGTACGAGCCCGATCCGACATAGTCATCCATATTTTTGAGAATGATTAATGCCCGTTTATTCCAGCCCAATAACAAAAGCCTTTCTGCAGTTGGTACATTATTGTAATTGTTTTTAATCTCTGAGGGTTCAATTCCCCGCCGCTTGCGGCGATTTTTTACCTTTGGTAAATGGGGGAGAGCAAATATATACATAAGTCACACAATGTATCGG
>VERM01000221.1 GCA_018882645.1 Ferruginibacter sp. | reverse complement strand
GATGATATCATTGAGAAATTCAAATTATTACTGGTTAATCAAAATGAAGAGTATTATAATTTTACCTATACATTGAGTTTTTCAGGAGATCAAGATTTTGAACATAATGGAACAGTAAGAGGCTTGAGTGATTTTTATCTGCATGATATTCCTTTTGAAAAAGCAGGCGCTTCTCCCAGTCTGGAATTTATTTTCTCACTGCAAAAAAAAGTTAAGCATAAGGCCCCTTATTATGAGAAGCAAATAAAACTAAGGGGTAAGCAATTATTCAAAAAGCTCGATGAATTGAGGATAAACAATCTGCCTTCATTTTCTTATGAGCTTTTTACCGTTTATCCCGATAAAGAAGAAGAGCATAAAGTGGAACTGACAAAGCTAGCCAATGCCGGTTATAAGATTTATGACGCTTCCCTAGTACAACAAAACAATTCTTCAGTAAAGTCTGTAATAGATCTTCACATAGAAAAGCTTATTGATTCACACAGAGGCATGTCAAATTTTGAAATACTAACAATCCAATTGAATCATTTTGAAAAATACATTGATCTTTCAGTTTTACACAAACAACCCAAACTGACTGTTATTCACGGCGTCGGTGAAGGAAAGCTCAGGGATGCCATTCATGAGAGATTGCGAAACAGAGCCCATATCAAATCATTCAATAATGATTATCATCCTTCATACGGTTTTGGTGCGACGGAAATTTATTTGAGTTATTAGTCATTAGCACCTCACCCCTAGAATAACGCAGGCAGGCAACCCCGCTCGTAATGGCGAGGAAAGTTATCCGATGCTGAACGTATTGTCATGAAGCCTGAAGGGAATAACAAAGTATAAAATAAGGAATAAGAAATAAGGAAGTGATTTGCATTGCACATACTCAATGTCTTTAACTTCCTTATTCCATGTTTTGTATTTCTTATTTTTACTTTTTTTCACATATCTCCTAAAAGCGAGGAAAGTTTTCCAATGCTGAACGTATTTTCATGAAACCAGAAGGGAATAACAAAGTATAAAATAAGGAATAAGAAATAAGGAAGTGATCATGGTTGCAGAGGCTCAACGCCAATAGCTTTCTTATTCCATGTTTAATGTTTCTTATTTTTCATTTCTTTTGAGCATCATACTCAAAACAATAATTCCCACAACAGCAGAAATCAATGAAGCAAAAATGATGGATATTTTGCCAATGGAAATAAAATGCGGATCATTAAATGCCAGCATCGTAATGAAAATGCTCATCGTAAATCCAATGCCACCCAAAATTCCGGCTCCAAATATATGTTTCCACTTCAGCCCAGAAGGTATAGTTGATATTCCTGCATAAACAGCGATAGCGCCAAACAATACAATGCCTATTGGTTTTCCGATAACCAACCCGGTCAAAATTCCGATACTTTCATTTGAAGATAAGCCCTCATGCCAGCCGGTAGTGAATACGATGCAGGTATTTGCAAGGGCAAATAAAGGGACAATAATGAACGCAACCGGTTTGTGAAGGAAATGCTGCAGAATATAAGAGGTTGATTTTTCATCTCCATTCCCAAAAGGTATGGCAAATGCAAGTAAAACTCCTGATAGGGTAGCATGCACACCCGAATGCAGCATGAAGTACCACATGCCTGCTCCGCCAATCAAATAGGGTATGAGGTTTCTTATTTTCAGTCTGTTTAAAACAAGCAGCACGACAAAAATTCCCAGTGAAACGGATAGATAAAGGAAGGAAATGCTTTCGGTATAAAATAGCGCAATGACTATGATGGCACATAAATCATCGATTACAGCAAGAGCAGTCAGAAATATTTTTAATGGTGCCGGTACTTTATTTCCCAGAATGGATAGTATTCCAATGGCAAATGCGATGTCCGTTGCCATGGGAATGCCCGCACCGCTGGCTGTTGCAGTTCCGTTGTTGATTGAAAAATATATCAATGCAGGTATCAGTACACCACCTAGCGCACTGCAAATTGGGAAAAGCGCATTTTTGAATTGCGAGAGTTCGCCTGCATAAACTTCTCTTTCAAGTTCAAGGCCTATAAGCAGAAAAAAAATTGCCATGAAGCCGTCATTTATCCAATGCGTTAATGAATGTCCGGCCAAATTTTCTTTTTCCCAGAAAGAAATATAATGCTCACCCAAACTGCTGTTGGACAATATTAAAGAAATACAGGTGCAACAAATCAGGAGGACGCCACTTGTTTTTTCACTGTTAAAGAAATCTTTGAATAGTTTGGTCAGTTTGACGCTTGCCATATTTTTACTTAAGTCTTCTTTTTTTAATCATTCCTCCTTTCATGTCTTTGACGCTGTTCATGACGACGAAAGCATCAGGATCAATTTTTTCTATCTCTAATTTGATTTTACTGATCTCAAGTCTGGTGATGACGGTATAAATAATTTGCATGTCTTGCATTTTTTCTCCGCTTTTTCCATATCCTCCTTCTCCTTTGTAAACTGTAATGCCTCTTCCCAATTTAAAAGTAATCATTTCTCTGATTTTATCTGCTTTTGATGAAATGATGGTAACGCCCGTATATTCTTCAATACCTTCAATGAGAAAGTCTACGGTTTTAGCGGCTGCGATGTAAGTCAGCATGGCATACATCGCGGTTTCAACAGAGAGCAACCAGGCCGCGAGTGAGAATACAATCACATTGATGATCATAATCACATCACCGATTGTAAGGCCGGTTTTTTTACTGAGAGCAATGGCCAGCACTTCGGTTCCATCGATTACAGAACCGCCTCTCAAAGCCAGTCCGATTCCGGTTCCCAAAAAGAAACCGCCGAAAACGGCTACAAGCAACTTGTCATTTGTTACATGAGGGTAGGGTATCACTGTAACGCAAACGGAAAGCCCAATGATGGCCAGTGCAGTTTTGAATGCAAACGATTTCCCGATAGTATTGTATCCAAGCAGAATAAAAGGAATGTTGATGATGATCAGAAGTAAGGACAGACTCATGCCTGTGAGTTCACTAGTGAGTAGCGACAGTCCGGTAGCGCCGCCATCAATAAATCTGTTGGGCAGCAAAAAGGATTTCAAACCAAAACCGGCCGAAACAATTCCCGTAATGATAAACAGGAAATCAATACCCATATTTTTTATCTCGAGCCTGCGATGGTGAATTCTTTTGGAAACAGCGGTAGCAGAACCGGATTCTGTATTGGCATTTCGGTATAATACGTTCTTAATCATTTGCTGTTGATCTTGGTATATCTTCGGTTATTCTGTAATTTATGTCAAAATGCATTATCTGTTGTATGTTGTTGATTAAATGATTGAAAATAAAACTAATTTTGTGCATCTATCAGTCGGTCATCGTTCCGTTTTATACGGGAAGGAAAGTCCGGACAGCAAAGGGCGACACACCGGTTAACTGCCGGCTTCATAAATTAATTTATGAAAGAGAAAGTGCCACAGAAAATAACTGCCCAAGATTTGATTTTTCAAATCCGGTAAAGATGAAAATGTGAGGTAAGAGCTCACGGTAATGATTAGTAATAATGGTTACGGGTAAACCTTGTGTGCTGTAATGCCACATATACCAG
>VERM01000220.1 GCA_018882645.1 Ferruginibacter sp. | reverse complement strand
GCACACAACAGCCAGGCATTGCTTTTTTTTTAATGCCATCCTCTACAATAGAATCAATTTTTAGAAGCATAAATGGATTGAATCCTTCTTCCTGGGGAGTAGATGCTCCCAATTCATTTTCCTGGGTTTTTATTCCTTTTCCATATTTGAGGTTATCGCAAACGGTCACCGGAAGTACGCCTTTAAAAGGCATCCTGCCTCTTAACATTTCCGCAGCCGTATGTTGCACGATGCTGTCATCTTCGTATGCAATCACAAGGTTTTTTGCATCGCACCAGTTTTTTGCGGCATAGGCATTTCCGAATAGAAAAGTTATGGTTTCATTGCTTTTTTGCATCCTGCTGATAGATTCCACAGCTTCATTGCTAATCCCGAAATTATTGGCAGGGGCACGGTTGATTTGATGAATCCCTAAAATAATTTTGTCGAAAGAACCGATGAGAGAATCAATACTTTTTTTCAGACTGTCTGTATTTTTTTTTGAATAGTCGATGTAAAAAACAGATGCGCCAAATTCTTTTCGCATGCTTTTCGAAAATTCATTTTCACTATTGATGCCAAAGCCAACATAAGCCACTTTTATATTGGGGGTGTTTTTCAAAGGGAAAAAACCTTCTCCTTCATTTGAAACAAGAGTGATAGCATTTTCTGCTATTGTTTTTCTCATGGCGGCCGTTTCTTTGTTTAAGTCGGATGTTAAATTCAATGTATTAATCGGTTCATTATTGTTTTTTACAAAATGATATTTTGCCATCAATATTTTTTTACAGTGTTGCTCCAAATCAGAACGTTTTATTTTCCCGTTTTTTAGAGCTTTTTTAATTTTTTGAATGGCCATTGGGATATTTTCAGGCAGACAAAGCTGATCGTTTCCGGCAATCAGTGCTTCGACTGAAGACTCGTCGTTAGGAAAGAATTTTTTTACACCTTGCATCTCCAGCGCATCTGTGATCGCAATTCCTTCAAATTTCAATTCATTTCTAAGAATGCCCTGTATATTTTTATCCGAAAGGGAAGTGGATCTGTTCGTCCTGCTGTCTATTGAAGGAATATAAAGATGACCAATCATCATACTTCCCACACCCGAATCAATGATTTTTTTGAATGGATATAATTCAGTTGAATCAAGTTGCTTTTTGGTTTTATTGATAATGGGTAAATCCAGGTGAGAATCCACAGCAACGTCACCGTGACCTGGGAAATGTTTGGCACAAGCCAAAATGCCATTTTCCTGCAGTCCTTTCATATACTGAATAGCAAAACTTGCCACCTTGTATTTGTCTTCTCCGAAACTGCGATCATTGATTACCGGATTATTTGGATTGTTGTTTACATCAACCACAGGAGCGTAATTACATTGAATACCCATTCTTTTACACTGATTGGCAACAACCTTTCCATACGCATAAATGACCGAGCTGTCTTGAATGGCACCCATCATCATCTGTTTGGGTAATGGCATCACACTGTCTGTAAACCTCATTCCCACACCCCATTCTCCGTCAATTGAAAACAAAATGGGAGTTTTGGCTTCTTTTTTCAGGCGATTCATGTATTCGGCTTGCTCTGCCGGACTGCCCTGGAATATACAAACACCTCCAATATTGTATTTTTTTACATTGTCAAGAACCTGCTCAAAATAAAATTTAACTTTTTTACTTTTCATTTCAATGGTAGACAGTCTTGCTACAATCAATTGTCCAATTTTTTCCTCTTCGTTGAGGGTATTGTAAACGCTGTCAGCCCATTTTTCGGCCTCCTTATATTTGAAAATTTGGCTGTATGAAGTGAGTCCGAAAAAAATACCGAAAAAAAGAAAAATGATACGCATAAAAGCAAGGGTTAATAGTAAAAAGGTTTATTTACTTTTGCGCTGCAAGTTACTGTATTTTGACAGATATAATTCAATTATTACCGGATAACATTGCAAATCAGATTGCTGCTGGAGAAGTCATTCAACGCCCTGCCAGTGCTGTTAAGGAATTACTCGAAAATGCCGTGGATGCCGGTGCAGATGAAATCAGACTTATAGTCAATGACGCCGGGAAATCGCTGATACAGGTTATAGACAATGGAAGGGGAATGAGCGAATCAGATGCCCGCATGTGTTTTGAACGTCATGCGACATCCAAAATCAAAAATATCGATGATTTATTCAGCATTAGAACGATGGGATTCAGGGGAGAGGCTCTGGCCAGTATCGCAGCTGTAGCTCAGGTTGAACTTAAAACAAAACGCGCCGAAGATCTGTCCGGTATTTATATTGAAATTGAAAACAGTCAGGTAAAAACACAAGAGCCTGTTGCATGCAATACCGGAACAAGCATTGCCATGAAAAATCTTTTTTTCAATGTTCCCGCTCGAAGGAATTTTTTAAAAAGCAATACTTCCGAACTCAAACATATTGTAGATGAATTTACACGAGTGGCCATGGCCTTTCCCAATATATTGTTTTCAATGCAGTCTAACGGCCAGGAAGTGTTTCATCTTGCCAAAGGAAGTCTGAAGCAGCGCATTGTTCAAATTCTGGGCAACAGCTATAATGCAAAGCTTGTAAGCGTTCATGAGGAAACGGATTATCTCAATATAATGGGTTTTGTGGGGAAGCCCGAAACGGCAAAAAAGACAAGAGGCGATCAGTACATTTTTGTCAACAATCGATTTATTAAAAGTCCTTATCTGAATCACGCCATCATGAATGCTTTCGCAGAGTTAATCCCTAAAGACAGCTTCCCCATGTATGCGCTTTTTATTGATTTGGATCCTGCTCAGCTTGATATCAATGTTCATCCAACCAAACAGGAAATCAAATTTGAAGACGATAAGATCGTATATGCTTTCGTTCAGTCGGCCGTCAAGCATGCCCTTGCACAATTCAGCATCACGCCCACTCTGGATTTCGATCTCGATCCATCCATAGAACGCCTGGATGCTGTGAGTAAGCCTTCAACGGATACTACCAAAAGCAATGCTGTATCATCGGGTCTTTATCAGTCCTTTACTCAAAAAAATCAGGCTCATTTCATTGACAGCAAAAGCGACCTCAAACATTGGAAAGATTTTTATGAATCTTCTGAAAAAAAAACAATCTCTTCTAATGAAAATCTGGTAAAAACCGAATTATATAAATCAACTGAGTCGGATGAAAGTTCATTTTATCAACCCCTTCAGCTACACAGGTCTTTTATAATCATTCAAAATAAAAATGGCTTTATACTCATACATCAGCAAAATGCACATGAAAGGGTTTTATATGAAAAATATACTCGTGCTATTGCCGGAACACCCATCTCAACTCAGCAAAGTTTGTTTCCAACCACATTGGATTTGAATCCCTCAGATGCTTTATTGATAAATGAACTGATCCCTGATTTGAAAGAGCTTGGCTATCAACTCGAACCATTTGGGAAAAATACTTTCATCATTCAAGGAGCTCCGGCTGATGTGACTACTGGAAATGAAAAGGCATCTATTGAAAATATGCTTGAGCAATTCAAGCATTTCAGTAATGAAATCAAATTTGGGAAAAGAGAAAAACTCATTAGGGCACTGGCTCAA
>VERM01000219.1 GCA_018882645.1 Ferruginibacter sp. | reverse complement strand
CCCTTGTCTGTATTGAATTACATCAGATTTTATCAGCATTTTCAGGTTTTTTCAAAAAAGCCAAATTGCATAAAAAGTGGTCCCTGCAGCTCCACGATTTAAAAACGCAAGTTGTTGATATTACTTGCGTTTTTTTATTTTATAATTATTCCGCATTAAATCCGCAATTTTTCATAAATAATCAAAGGATATATTGAACATAAAAGTCAGTTTAAAATTCATTTGTTTGAGATTTAAAAATTTGGATATTGAATTAAAAATCAGAAAACTTTCATCAATCTTATGGTTTAAATGATTCGTAGGATAATACAATATCATTTTTTATTTTTATTTTAGTGTGTAAACTTCGATAATCTTCGTCTTGTAGCGTTCTTGAAACATTAAACTGCGCTATATAGCTATTTTTATTTAAATCAAAAACATAACTAATGCTCCCTTCCGGACAAAAATCTCCATATATCAGATATATTTTTTTAATTAAATAAATTCTATTCCCAAGACAAGTAATTTGCCATTCGTAATCATTTAGACTTTTCAAAAAATCTATATTATCATCTAATGAGTATTCAAAATCAATAGTCATTTTAAAAGAAGTATTTTTTGAAGTATTCAGTTTTAATTTTTGAGTTACTCTTTCCATAAGTTTATTTAATCTTTCTGAGCTGTTGTCTATTGGAAAATAAATCTGTTGATTGATTTTCAATTTTTTATCAAGATCAACTTTTTCATCAATGGCAATAGCTTTTGCCAAACAGTATCTGAGGTCTGATTGAATATCATTGGGTAAGGGATATGATTGCCAAACAACAGGTAAAAAATCAACACATTGCACTGTGGTCTGCAAATGCTGTCCTGATGAATCTGAAGCTTTATGCACATTTGGAAGTAAAGAAGCAATCAATAAAAATAAAATTGACAAGGGTCTATATTTTTTCATACATTTAATTTATACAAAAATGTAAATAACAATATTGTTATGAACAAATTCAAATCTTTCATACTCGCTACTTCAATTGGATTCCTGTCTTTTTTCTTTTCCTCTTGCAAAAAAGACAATTCAACACTCCTCCAACCTTATTTGATTTTCAAATTCAAATTCGACAGTACACAAATCAGGCTGAACAACTTAGGGCAACCCGCCACGGTACCTTCAGGCAATGCAGCACAAAGCGGTAAGATGAATTTGATGAGCGCTCACTATATTGAACTGACTCCCGATGCCTTTACCCAACTGGGCAAAGGCGCTATTCTTTATCACGCCCTCGAAACATCCAACGGAGGAGCTACTGCTATTGATTTTGAAAAAGCTGCTAAAGCCGGTGATGGAGAAATTTTCTATAAGATCCCTCTGAAAGATGTTCCGAAAGGTAATTATGAATGGTTGCGCATTTCACTTGCCTATCAAAATGGGGATGTTAAAATACGAGTTGACACTACCATTGAAAGAACACCCAATAATATTGAGATTCATGAAGACTTAACTGCTACAATGGCTTCATTTATAGGATACAACAACTACATTAAATCATTCAATATTAAAAATCAGTCTGTTATTGTCAATGGAAACCGTAAGCAAGGATACTGGGGATTTGAGACCAATTTCAATTACAACGGTATGAACATTCCGGTAAAAGATACGGGGCAGGCTCCTCCGGGAACGACTACTGTTGTCAATCCTTTGTTTAACAGTTCTCCCATACCACAAGGCAGCTGTGTCGTAACGGCAGCTTTTGCAAACGGGGAAAAACTTAACATTACCGGCAGTGAAACAAAAGATATAGTTGTTGAATGCAGTTTCAGCACCAATAAAAGTATCGAATGGACTGATTTAATACCCAATGGGAAATGGGAGCCACTCAAAGGAGAAAAAATTGTTGATATGGGGGTACGCGGATTGATTCCGAGGATATACTAGATAAATTTATTCTACTTTTTTACCATTTTAGTCGCAGACAATACAAGCCTTTTCCATTCACTAGGATTTCCCGGATATCCGGATTTGCTTATCGCGTCTGCCCAGGCTTCCAGAGATGGATTTCCCTTGAGGGTGGAATAAAATTTTTTTCTTGAAATCAATTCCCCGAAAGCGACATAACCTGCTTCAACACTGGGGAACTGTCGATAGCTTGATTTGATACCTTTCGTATTGAGAAGATTATTTTTTCCTTTGATGCCAAAATGATTGTTCAACAATTTGGCATTTCTGCTGGTTCCAGAACCGGATTCAATGATGGCAACGCCTAAAAAAATCTGCTTGGGTATCTGATATAATTTTGACAATGAGTCGGCTAATGGCAGGTATTTTTTAACATATTGGGATTGGGCTTTAGAAGAACTGACACCCAAAAAAAGAACGGAAATTAAAAAGAAAAAAAACTTTTTCATTGAAATGATTTTTAGTTTGAAAATATGCAAGCAAAAAATTAAATCTCCGCTTTAAGCTCATCCATATTGACCCCGTTGTGTGATTCATCGTAAACACACTCTCCGTTTTTTATGAGCAAAACCTGTGGTGATTCATGATATACTTTAAACATTTCCGCCACAGTTTGAGATATGGATCTGAAAGCCAACAAATCCAGATAGTAAAAATCTACGTTGGCAGGATGTTCTGATTGTTCGAGACGGTTTTTAGCTATAGTACTGATTGAACACCTCGTACTATGCTTGAAGATGACCTGTGGTTTGTTGTAGGACAATTGTTTGATTTGATCCAACTGTCCCAAACTGTCCAAGTGAATCCAGTTCATCGAGTTAACTGTTGAGGAAGTTTTTGGCTTGACTTAGATTGCAACGGCATTGGACAACCTGTTCTTTTACGGCTGTAACCACAGCTCAATAAAGTAGTTGACAGAACAGCGATAAGAACTACCGCAAATACCAAACGATTCATATAATGATTTTTAAATAAATGCAAAATTAGCAATTATTCAAGAGACGGCAAAATCGGGTCCAAATGAGGTATGTATGGACTTATATTCTATCGAAATATTAAATCAAGCACAATAACTGAGATCTAAAGACTGCGGCTTACCAATTCCGGTAAAAAACGGCTGACATCTCCACCGTTTTTCAGTACATCCCGAACCAGCGTAGAAGCGATGGAAGTATATTGAGGAAGACAAGTCAGGAACAATGTCTCGATGTTGTCTGCAATGCTCCTGTTCATGTCGGCAATAGCTTTCTCGTATTCGAAATCGTTCACATATCTGATGCCTCTAAGGATGAACCTGGCTCCGATTTTTTTACAGCATTCCACTGTCAAACCTTCATATACCAATGCCTCCACTTTATTTTCATGAGCATAGATTTCATTCAGCCATTTCAGGCGCTGCTCTTCACTGAACATGGGTTGCTTATTGACATTTCTACCTATACCGATGTACAACTTATCGAAAAGCGGCAATGCTCTGTTGATGATATCGGTGTGTCCTAGTGTGACAGGATCAAAAGTGCCGGGGAATAGACAAATTCTGCTCAAAGTTCAGTTGTATTTTATTGTAAAAACAAAACGTACTTTGTTGTCTTGTAAAAAAAAATGAATTACTTTTGTCCTTTGTTACTG
>VERM01000218.1 GCA_018882645.1 Ferruginibacter sp. | reverse complement strand
GACAAGCGTTGGGAAAGAGTGAAAATCGCCTATGATGCACTGGTAAAGGGTACAGGTAAAAAGACGGACGATTTGCTTAAAGAAGTGCAAGCCTCCTATGACAATAATGTTACTGATGAATTTATTCTGCCCTTGATCAACAACTCAATTGGAAAAACAACAATTGAAAAAGATGACGCTGTCATCTGTTTTAATTTCCGTACCGATCGCTGCAGAGAAATCACAGAAGTACTGACGCAGAAAGACATGACGGAACATGACATGCAAATACTGCCACTTCATTATACGACAATGACGCAATATGATCATAATTTTAAAAATGTATCCGTCATATTTGAAAATGACGATTTGAAAAACACCTTAGGAGAAATTTTAGCAGAGCATCACAAAACACAACTACGGATTGCAGAAACGGAAAAATATCCCCACGTCAGTTTCTTTTTCAGTGGGGGAAGAGAAAAACCTTTTGAAGGCGAAAAAAGAATCATGATCCCATCACCAAAAGTGGCTACTTATGATCTTCAGCCTGAAATGAGCGCTCCGGAAGTGGCCGATGCCGCCATCCATGAAATAAAAAACAGTACACCTGATTTTATTTGCTTGAATTTTGCCAATGCCGATATGGTTGGTCATACAGGCGTTTGGAATGCCGTTATTAAAGCCGTTGAAACGGTCGACTCCTGCGTTGAAAAAGTGGTACATGCAGCCCTGGAAAAAAACTATACCGTTTTCCTGACCGCAGATCACGGGAATGCCGATTATGAAATCAATGAAGACGGAAGTCCCAATACAGCTCACACTACCAATCCCGTTCCTTTTTTTATCATCGACAAACAATGGACAGGCGAAATCAAATCAGGAAAACTGGGTGATATAGCACCAACGGTTTTATCAATGATGAGCCTTCCAATACCAGCCGAAATGAACGGAAATGTTTTGACAAAATAATTTTTAAAAACTATTTTTAAACAAAAAACGATTACTGCCAATGAAACGCTTTCTTAAAATCATATCCATCGGCCTGCTTATCATCATGGTTCTTGTACAGTTTATACCAAGACCTCAAAAAAACATAAGTAAGGAAACGCCAATCTCAGACATTACAAAAGTTTATCCGGTACCAGACTCCGTGTATTCGATACTCAAAACCAGTTGTTATGATTGTCATAGCAATAATACCAACTATCCCTGGTATGCCTCTATTCAGCCCCTTTCACTTTGGATGAATCATCATATTGAAGAAGGAAAGGAAGAGCTGAATTTTTCTGAATTTGGAAAATATGCTAAAGAAAAACAATCAGAAAAGCTGGAAGAAATCGAAGAGGTTCTCAAGGAAGATGAGATGCCCCTCAAAGCATATACCATAATCCATGGAGAAGCCAAATTAAATAAAGAACAGAAAGAAAAAATAGAGGCATGGGCTCATCAAATCCGAATATTCTTACAAACTGCAAAGGTGAATGACAAACAGGGTAATCCTTAAAAAATTGTACAATCAAATTTATTATGCGTTTTATTTATCTATTATCAGCGATTCTTTTTTTAGGGTCTTGCAGTCAAAATAAAAAAAATTCAGAAGAAGAAAATTTGGGGGCAGCAAAAAAGGATAGCACTGAAAAAAAAGTCTTTATTCCGGTAACCAATTTTCTGATTGGATAAATCAACGAAATAAAAAAGAAGGCCAGCAGTCCCGTTAAGTTCATTATTAGTGACAATCAAAAGGACTCTTCCCCTATCAAACCGGAGGATTTCAACACAGCATTCGGAGAATTTTTAACTCCGATAATCGATTCTACAAACATGTCTCCCTACTTCAAAGAAACTTCTTTCTATGATTTAACGCTGAATAAAATAACGATGACATATGCACCCTTTGACAATTTGCCTGAAAGCATCAGCCTCAGGCAATGGATACTTTATATCAACCCAGAAACCAATTTAATTGACAAAGCGTATATTGAAAAACAGATTACGCCACAGAAAAAAATACAGCTCACCTGGAACAAAGGAAAAAACTGCAGACAGGTTTATCTCACAGATGATGAAAATGGAAAGAGCCGAATTGAAAAGACCATTGAAATCAAATGGGAGGTAAAATAACCGATGACAAAAGAAGCATTTCATAAAGTATCCGGCACAATACCTTTGTCCCCCGGCATTTACAAATACTTCAATGAAAACAACAAGTTAATCTATGTTGGAAAAGCCAAGAGCCTAAAAAAAAGAATCAGCGGTTATTTCAATAAAACAATCGATAGCAAAAAAACACTCGAGTTGGTAAGCAAAATCAACCGGATTGAATTTACGATTGTTGACAGCGAAGAAGATGCACTGCTTCTGGAAAGTACGCTGATTAAAACATATCAGCCGCATTACAACATCAACCTAAAAGACGATAAATCCTACCCTTAC
The DNA here is from genome assembly GCA_018882645.1 of Ferruginibacter sp. Classification (GTDB taxonomy): domain Bacteria; phylum Bacteroidota; class Bacteroidia; order Chitinophagales; family Chitinophagaceae; genus Ferruginibacter. Next base: position 1,158 of record VERM01000218.1, on the reverse strand, counting down.
ATCGTCATAAAAAATGAAAGATTTCCAAGAGTATTCATCAGCAGAAAAAAAATAAATGATGGCTCTCTGTATTTTGGACCATATGCCACTGGAGGAAAAGCATATGATATTATGGATTTTATCAAAGAACATATTCCGCTGCGCAACTGTACATTTCATTTGTCTCAGCAAAATATAGACAGAAAAAAGTTCAGGTTATGTCTGGAGTATCATTTAGGGAATTGCAAGGGACCCTGTGAAGGCGTGCAATCTGAAGAAGATTATTCTGCAGGAATTTATCAGATAAAAAATTTACTCAAAGGAAATCTTTCTCCGATAATCAGTCATTATAAACAACTTATTCAACAACATTCCGAAAGACTGGAGTTTGAAATGGCCGATACATATCAGCAAAAAATAAAATCACTTCAGCAATATCAGGTAAAATCTGCCGTGGTAAATACCCGGACAGGAAATGTAGATGTATTCACCATTTTGGAAGAAGGCGAAAAAGCGTTTGTAAATTATCTTTCTGTTTCCAATGGAAACATAACGGCTACGACTACATCCACACTCGAAAAAAAATTGGATGAAACCCAAAAAGAAGTACTGGAATTTGCCATTGCACAACTTAGAAATTCATTTAACAGTGAAGCAAAAGAGATCATTGTTCCTTTTCCCATCCATTATCCTGGATCAAATATTAAAATAACCATTCCTAAAACAGGGGATAAAAAAAAGCTACTGGATTTATCTCAGAAGAATGTAAACCATTATAAACACGAACTGATTGCAGGAAAAATGCTTCATCTTGAAGAAAAAAGTGAGGAAGAAAAAAAGCTCATTCTGATGCAAATGCAAAAAGATCTTATGTTGAAACAGCTGCCGCTGCATATCGAATGTTTTGATAACTCAAATCTCCATGGCACCCATGCCGTTGCCGCCATGGTTTGCTTCAAAAACGGAGAACCGTCTAAAAAAGATTACAGACATTATAATATCAAAACCGTAGAGGGTATCAATGATTTCGCCTCCATGAAAGAGGTGGTGTTCAGAAGGTACAGAAAATTAAAAGAAGATCAACTACCGTTACCACAACTCATTATTATAGATGGCGGTAAAGGTCAGCTGAATGCAGCATTGGAGAGTATTGCTGAGTTGCAACTTACGGGCCAGCTT
>VERM01000217.1 GCA_018882645.1 Ferruginibacter sp. | reverse complement strand
CTAAATGCCATTGGCACTAAAATAGGGGGAGCCTACAAACATACCTGATTCAGTTGAAACATCAGAGTTTGAGCTTAAAATGACACTTGCTGCCAAATTATTTGAGGAGGGAAAAGTCAGTTCCGGACAAGCTGCCGAAATTGTAGGAATATCAAAACGCAGTTTTATTGAACTGGTTGGCTCACTCGGGGCTTCTATATCTGGCTACGATAACCTGAATGCAGAAACCTTGATAGCACATAAATGAAAAAACTATTGAAAATTGATGAAGTAACCTCTCAAACGTCTCAAACCTCTCAAACCTTGGTTGAAAATTGTTGAATGTTGTTGAAGAACTTGAAGTAAATTACCCAATCGGTTAACTGGCTAATCTGCAAATTGGTACATTTGTTCTCGTGGCGTTGGCCTGGCAAAACGCGCGGAGCGATCGGGTTTGCCTTGATTTTTCTTTGGATACTTTTATGTGCTATTTTTTATTTTCTTAATGGTCACATAGAATGCTGAAGCATTTCTTTGTATCAAGACAAAGAAAGTATCATACAAAGTTAATCTCTATGAAAGTAACCATCATAACAGCTACATATAATTCCGGAAAATACCTTGAAGACTGTATCACATCAGTAATCAACCAGCGGTATAAAAATATCGAGCATATTATCATTGACGGGCAATCAACTGACAACACACTTGATATCATAAAAAAACACGAAACGCATATTGCCAAATGTATTTCAGAGCCGGATAAAGGCATGTATGATGCTATTAACAAAGGAATGGAAATGGCAACCGGTGATATCATTGGTATATTGAACAGCGACGACATGCTGGAGTCGGAGGATGCGATTGCGTCAATAGTGCAGGCGTTTGAAGAAACTCAAACGGATAGCTTGTATGCCGATTTGGAGTATGTTGATACAGATGATACCAATAAAGTAATACGTGTATGGAAAGGAAAGACCTATAAAAGAAGTTTGTTTTATTATGGCTGGATGCCTGCTCACCCTACATTCTATTTCAAAAAAGAATTCTTTAAGAAATTCGGTGGCTATGAATCCCATTTTTACAGCGCCGCTGATTATGAATTCATGTCGCGTTATCTTTATACCAACCGCATTAGCTCTTATTATCTGCCAAAGCTTATTGTAAAGATGCGAATTGGTGGACAAAGCAATGAAACCTTGAAAGCCAGATTTCGTGCAAATCGAAGAGATTATTTGGCCATGAAAAAAAATGGAATTCCTTTTCCTTTCATTGTATCAATTCTAAAGCCATTGAGTAAATTGCATCAGTATTACAAGAAGTAATAAATGTTTTATTTTTCTTAATCGAAAAGGGTTTGACCAAACTTTTATAAAGCCCTTTAGTGTATTGGATTACAGAAGATTTTACCAACTATTTTTGAGCATTATGCCATGTTTTAAACATCCTCAACTTTATTCTAGTTTTCCAATCCTCCCGTCACTGCCAGCAAGGAAGATTGCTTTTCCATTTTTTGCTTTCCGGCAAACGTGAAATCCTTCTTTGCTAATGGAGTAGAATGTTTTTCCGTCGTCCTTCGTATAGTCCACACCGTTGATTCCACAAGTGATCCATTCGTTTTTACGAATGTACTCTATGCAGCTCCTGTAGCCATTGGGAGGTACTTCCGCATTTTGCCAGCTATTGCCACCATCAAAAGTGATGGCACAGTTTTTTTCAGTAGAATGTATTTCTTTATAATCGCCGCCAACTACAATAAATGTATTTTTATTTTTTATGGCGATTGAATTTGCTCCTTTGCTTTCGGATCCTTGCTGAATCGGGATGTTTATTTTATTATCCCTGATAAAAAGATTTGAAGACATTCCGCCGGAAATGAAAATGGCTTCTTTTTTATTGAGCTTTCTCACATTTGTTCCACTGGAAGCAAAACAAGCTTCTCCATCTGCAGCTGAGGGCAGGTTTGTTTTGGGAATAACGCTCCAGGTTCTTCCGCCGTCAAAAGTGCGGGCAATGAAAAATCGTTTATCAATCGGATCGCCAATCACGATGCCGCTTTCATCATTCCAGAATTCCATTGCATCCAAAAACATGCCTTTTGTGCTGTCTTTAAAAACAATCTTCCAGTTGTCTCCTCCATCTCCAGTTCTTAAAATATATGCGGGCTCTCCAATTGCCATCGCAACGGCATTCATATCGTCAAAGGCTTCGATATCTCTGAAATCATTTTTTGAGAACCCTTTTATGACAGACCATTTCCAGGTTTTACCGCCGTTTATACTTTTGCCTATTACTCCATTGCTGCCACTTACCCAGATGACATTGTCATTCACTACTGATAGCCCTCTTATTGAAATGCCGGGTTGATTTTGAATGATAGTGATATTTTGAGCCAATCCCGTATTGAAAAAAATTAAAAAGGATATAATAAACAGTAGGTGCTTTTTCATGTCATGTAAATAAAAATTCAACTTACAATATTAAATTCATTTCTCCTATAGGATTTATTAACCATTTTTACCGAATTAATAATTATTTTTCCCGATCATTTTTTTTACATTTGAACACATGAGTTTATAGAGATGAAGCTTAAGCAAAACATGCTTTTGTGAAGCCAGACAATAAATCAATATGAAATGCATCAGGGACTTACTTCCAATGAAATAACAGAAAGTAGACATAAGCACGGAAGCAATGCCTTCTCTTCAAGCGACGAAAGCAGTTTTTTAAAAATCATCAGAGGAATTGTTTTTGAGCCGATGTTTATTTTCTTATTGTCGGCATCTTTCATTTATTTTTTTGCAGCAAGAATACAGGAAGGCCTGATAATGATCATTTCAATTTTTATTGTTGCGGGTATCTCCATTTATCAGGATTACAGGAGTAGAAATGCAATCAGTGCATTAAAAAAACTGTCTGCCTCAAAGGCATCTGTCAGGCGTGAAGGTGTGATTTTACAAATACCTGTAAACGAAGTGGTTGTTGATGATATTGTATTGTTGAAAGAGGGTGAAATCGTTGCGGCAGACGGCATCATTCTTTCTTCAAATGATTTTTCTTTAAATGAATCTATATTGACAGGAGAGTCGTTTACCGTGGATAAATCAGCCCAGGGTAATAGTCTGGTGTATAAGGGCACACTTGTTACGGGCGGAAGTGCTGAAATAAAAGTGTCAGCTGTTGGAGACTCCACCACTTTTGGAAAGATTGGAATATCACTTCAGGAAATCAAAATCATTAAAACGCCATTGCAAAAACAGATCGCTTCTTTTGTAAGGAATATGGTATGGATTGGTGCGGTAGCTTTTTTCATTGTTGTCGGATTCAATTATTATAGCAGCGGAGATTTTATCCATTCTTTTTTACAGGGTTTGACGCTTGCCATGAGCATACTTCCGGAAGAAATTCCTGTCGCATTCAGCACTTTTCAGGCTTTGGGTGCTTTTAGATTGTTGAAGAACAATATCATTGTAAAACAGCCTCAGTATGTGGAGACTTTAGGCTCTGCTACTGTAATCTGTGCAGATAAGACTGGCACCCTTACGCAAAATAAAATGTCAATTGAGCAGATCTATGATGTATCTAAAAAAATATCTTTTGACATTGTTAAGACAC
>VERM01000216.1 GCA_018882645.1 Ferruginibacter sp. | reverse complement strand
GTATACACACTTTCCAGGCGTGCTCCTTCAACCACTCGGACAACTCTCCGTATTTGTTGATCAGTTTGGGCTGCAAATGTACACGCTTAAATGCTTATTTTAAAATCATTCAATTATCTTTTCCATTTGGATGCTCCGCGAACCCTTGATCAATATTTTGGAATCCTTGATCTTTTGTTGCAAAAACCATTGCCTGGCCTGTTCCGTTTTTTCAAAATACAAATGATCCCCCGTTAATCCCTTATACTGTTTTCCAACAAATAAAACGCATTTCCAAACATATTGATTGATGGTTTCAATCAGACGCATGTGTTCGGCTCTGCTCTCTTCTCCCAGCTCCATCATGGCTCCCAGCATCAATATTTTATTATCTCCACTCATACGGGAAAAATTTTCTATTGCCAGCTGCATACTGCTGGGATTGGCATTGTATGCATCGAGAATAATCTCATTGGTTCCCGAGTGAATGAGCTGGGAACGACTGTTGGACGGCTGATAGGATTCAATAGCCGTCTTGATATTGTCATCGGACACGGAAAAAGTTTTTCCTATGCATACCGCAGCAAGCACATTCGGTAAATTATAACCTCCAACAAGTTGGGTATGAATGCTTCCTGTTTCGGCTCCCTTGGTTATCATTACTTCCAGCAATTGACTGTCATTCAAAATTTTTCCAGCAACCGAAACCTCTTTTTCATTTGTTCCGTATTTCACAATATGATTTATCCCGGCACTCATTTTTCTCAGATAGTCATAATCATCATAGAGAAAAACAGTGCCTTCGTGTTGTCGAATAAAATCATATAATTCTCCTTTTCCTTTTTTTACGCCTTCTTCTCCTCCAAAGCCCTCTAGATGAGCCTTTCCGCAATTGGTGATGAGGGCATGTGTTGGGCAGGCATACCTACAATAACCTTCAATCTCTTTCTGATGATTCGCACCCATTTCAATTACAGCTATTTCAGCATCCGAACGTATTTTAAGAATTGTCAATGGTATTCCGATATGATTGTTCAGATTGCCTTCGGTAGTATAGGTTTTGTATGTAGATGAAAGCACCGCATGAATCAATTCCTTTGTTGTCGTTTTCCCATTACTGCCTGTTACGGCGATAAATGGGATGGAAAATTCTTCTCTGTGTTTTTTTGCCAAAAGTTGAAGTGTCTCTAAGACATCATCAACTAGAATAATCCTGCTATCCGGCACACCTGTATTTTCATCTGCTATGCAGTAGCAAGCGCCTAATTCCAGCGCTTTTTGTACGTATTCATTTCCATTGAAATGAGAACCTTTCAAAGCAAAAAAAATGTCGCCTTTTTTCAGTTTTCTGGTATCTGTCTGTACAGAGGGGAATTTTTTGTAGATAGCGTATATATCATGAATGTCCATAAGGGCAAAGTTACGTCCTTATACATTTTGAAGGGATACAAAAAAACGCCCCGGTGAATTGGGGCGTTTGAGGTATAAAATTGAATGAGATTATGACCTTTTCTGTCTTCTTTTTCCAAACATATTCCCTTCTCTGAAACCAGGCCCACCGGCAGGTCCAAGATAATCTTGGGCACAACGGAAACCTACAGTTCTGGATGCAGTTTTTTGTTGCATAAACCTTCTCGCACCGGGCAATAACCAGTATGGTCTGTCATTCCAGCTTCCGCCTTTTATGACCCTTGATTCATTGTTAATTAAAGTGGTTTTACCATATTCATACACAGCTCCGTTAATAACATCTCCATCCAAATAATCTACAACATTTCCTTTTTGATAGTTAATCCTGTTCTTTAAATCTTCTGCATTGAGGGTGTCTCTTTTAATGTTACCCATTTCATCTCTTTCATATTTTTGATTTCCGTTTTTGTACAATTTTTTGAACTCATTCCCACGATAGAAGTTGAAGTCTTCTCCGTCATCTGATGTCAGAGGACGATATACGTCTGAAACCCACTCGCTGACATTACCGCACATGTTGTACAAACCGAAAGCATTTGGTAAGAATGATTTTATTTCAGCAGTGATTGCAGCCTTATCATTTTGTCCGCCTGCGACACCCATATTGTCTCCTTGTCCGCGCTTGAAGTTTGCCATGAATCTGCCTTGCCAGCTGCCATGACGGTTATCTCTAAGTCCTTTTGAGTTGATATGCCATGAGTAAAGATTTTGACTTTTCTCCATTTCTTCACCTGTTTTCATATCGCTTTTTTGAGGATTGGGATTTTGAACGATATTTCCCAATGCAGCATATTCCCATTCCGCCTCAGTTGGAAGTCTGTATTGGATTTGCAGTATACCATCTTCTACTTTAACGGTACCTCTTGGTTTGTTGCTTATATCCTTCAAATCAGATTTCTTAGGTTTATCCTTGTTGGCAATACTCTCTGGCATCAGAAGATAAGTATCAGTATTGAAAATGTTGCCAACGCCTCCTTTTTTCATTTCTTTAATGATGGCATCTTTTTTAAGATATCCTTTTTTAATCAATTCCAATTCATTTACCCTGTCTGTTCTCCATGAACAGAAATCTCTGGCCTGCTCCCAATTGACACCTACAACAGGATAAAAATTAAATGTAGGATAGCGGAAATAGTATTCCACATAAGGATCGTTATATGCAAGTTCTTCTCTCCATACTAATGTATCGGGAAGAACTTTTTTCAAAATAGAGTCCTTACCATTGTCGGGGAAAGCATTTTCAACCCAGTATAAATATTCTCTATAGTGGACATTGGCAACTTCAGTTTCATCGATGAAAAAAGAACGAACGGTTACCCTATGTTGTTTGTCATTCCATTCACCCATTACGTCCTGTTGCTTTGCTCCCATGAGAAAAGTGCCGCCGGGGATAAATACCAATCCAGGTCCGGCTTTGGGGTATTTTTTCTTGGTTACATGCATGTTGCCCATATTTTTATCACTGTAACTCCATCCGGTTACACTTGATTTGCTGTTGATACCCTTGCTGCAGGAGTTTAACATTACAGCAGCGGACAATACAATCAGGGCGTTGGCGCTAAAAAGTATTTTTTGCATAAAACTTTATTTTCCTGTTATTTTTTATTTTATTTAGAACGGAGTTGGTAATATATTATTGTTGAAAATTTCAACTATATCACAACCGCGAATATAAATATTAAACTCCAAACCGAACAAATTATTATTTGTTGTTTAACAAAAGATTAGAGTTATGCTCTTCTGTATTTCATTTCATCACAAATCAAATTACAACAAATCTTCAATTAAAAATCCATTCATTTCCTTTTATCTTTTGAACTTTAATAAATAATAAAAAAATCTCGTGATTCCGGGTATTGCCATTTCAGAAATTCGGTGTTTTCGCTCGTTAAAAACATTAATTTTGAGGAGATTTTGAATAAAACTCCTATTTTTACAACTACATTTTTTTCTTAATCATTTTGTATAGATTAAACTTCTACCTAACCAATTTAGAAATCACATCGTAAAACACCGGGTTCAAATAGTCTTTACACTAAGAATAGCCCTTATTTGTTGATACGAAGTGGAACAAAACCAAACTACAAATGAATAAATTAACATCCAGACTTTTGTTGTTATCCACGCTTTTAGGAGTAATCTATAC
>VERM01000215.1 GCA_018882645.1 Ferruginibacter sp. | reverse complement strand
CGCCTACACAGTCCATATCAGATTTTAATTTTGGTGTTTGCAGCCATACATAATCCATCTTGCCATCACCGTTGAAATCACCTTGAACGGATTGTTTAGGTGCTTCATTTTTTTTTGATTTCGCAATATTTTTATCAGTCACCAGATCTCCTTCTGTTGAAATTTTCCATTCACCTTCGTTTGTATTAAAAATCAAATAAGAGGGGTAGTCATTTGTTTTTTGATCGAAGTTGACCCGTTTTAAAAAGGAGGACTTGTACACTCCGGATTGTAATTCTTCAACTTCTATTTCGCCTATAATCTGTTGGTAATAGTCAGGGTGTTTTTTAAAAAATGTAAGTTTATTTTCGATGCAGGCATTTTTATTTTTTTGTGTGCCATAATAGAAAATGGATTCGCAATAAAGGTCTGAAAGAGCACCTATATCTTTTTTGGCATTTGCTTTATTCCATTCAAATGTGCGTTTGGCAATGATAGGGTCAATTGATTTTTCGGCATTATTTTCATTCTGATAGCCACCAGAAGTCGGATTCTTGCAATTTGAAAAACTTAAAATGACGGATATGGATAGAATAAATATACTCAGTTTCATTTCCATAAAAAAGTTTTTAATGATAATGATTTTCACAATTGAATTATATTATATTTTACCTTTATCATTTTTTTTGAATGTGTTTGTGCGACCAAAAATACGTTGTTTGATTTTCAAAACTAAGGAAGGTTTTTTTAATTCCTTTGGAACATAGGGATTGATGGTCTCACTTCCTTTTCTCAAATGAAAAGGCTTCGATCGTAATTTCTTTTCAAAGACAACAATACTGTCATAAAATGAAATACTGTTTATATTCTGTGTATTTTCATTGATTTTAATCTTGTTTTTGTTCAATACGTGTTCCTCATAAAGACTGTCAATCAAATCTTTCGAATATTCTATGAAAGCGCTGGCTTTTTTCAGTCCGCCATGAAACTCATACCAATAAGAAGTGTGGGTGTCTTCAATCAGATAGATGCCTTCGTTTTTCAATTTTAAAAATAAGTTTTCAAAAGAAACAATCTGCTGATTCATTGTATGCCCACCGTCGTCTATTATAATATCCAGTGCAGGTAAATTCTTTTTGACTTCCTGCAGAAAAACTTTGTCTTCCTGTGAGCCAATAAATATTTTTATTCTTTCTTCCTCCAGTTTCTTACACTCAGGATTGATGTCAATTGCAAAAATATTCACTTTGTCGCCAAAATATTTTTTCCAAAGCTGTAGAGAGCCTCCATGCGAAATGCCGATTTCGAGAATATTTAATTCTTGTCCAATGTATTTTGAAAAATATTTCTCATAGATTTCAAAGTAATGATCCCATTTATGGATAAGTTTGCCCTCATGGTTGTAAAATAGTTCTCTGAGTTTATTTGAATTCATTGCAAATGAATTGAGTTTTTTAGTTTTTTAGGACTCAGCATTACGGTAAGCCGATTACTTTTGAAATAAGGTTAAACTGTTCGATTTTAAATCAAGTTATTATACTAGAACTGATCGAGCTAAAATTGATTTAATTCAATCGATTTCCTTCTTTCGGAAACACAACTGTCGGTTGGTGCGTTTTTGCTTTTTCAAAATCCATGATGGCATAGGATATCACAATAATCACATCACCGGGTTCTCCCTTTCTGGCGGCAGCGCCATTCAGGCAAATTACTCCGCTACCTCTCGGGCCTTTTATCAGATAGGTTTCAATTCTTTCTCCGTTATTGACATTTACTACATGAATTTTTTCATATTCAATCATGTTAGCCGCATCCATAAGGTCTTCATCCACAGTGAGGCTTCCAACATAGTTTAAATTTGCTTCTGTAATAACTGCGCGATGTATTTTTGATTTGAGGACTTCAATCTGCATTTCTTTTTTTTTACAAAGTTCACAAAAATCGTTTAAACGTTGACTATAAATTTTTGTTTTCTAATTTTCATTCATCTGCAGAAATTTATACTTCTGAATGATACATCAATTTCTCGGTAGGCATTCATTTATTTGAGGTAATTTCGTGGATTCAAATCATCGCTCAGGAATTTGATGAGAAGGATTCGTTCAATAATCATTTCTGTAATAATGCTGATTGGTCTTATCCAGTTTGCATATTCTCAGTGCGCATCAGTTATCAGTAATTATCCATTTTCCCAATCATTTGAGACATCCGATGGAGGCTGGGTGAGAAGCTCATCAGATCACTGGCAATGGGGCATTGTATCCGGTAAGCAAGTCATCAGTTCTGCAGCAAATGGTATTAAAAGCTGGGTTGCTGGCGGACTTTCGGGAAGCAACTACAACACAGGGATTTCCTACATTCAAAGCCCTTGTTTTGATTTCTCATCACTTGCCAATCCTGAGGTAGAATTCAATGTATTTTGGGAAACCGAACAGCGTTATGACGGTGCCAATCTTCAATACTCCACAGATGGAGGGATAAGCTGGTCGGTTTTGGGAACTTCATATTCAAATGCCAATTGTCTTGCTGTAAACTGGTACAACGAATCCAACATACTGAAACTAAATAATCAAACAGGATGGTCGGGTAGTGTAATGGGAGGTTGTTCTATCGGAAATGGCAGTGGCGACTGGGTTTTGGCCAAACATAGTTTAAGTATGCTGTCCGGTAAACCTAAAGTGATTTTCAGATTTTATTTTGGGGCAGGAAATGTTTGCAATGAATACGATGGATTTGCAATAGATGATTTTACGATAAGAGAAGCGCCCCCAAAAGGTGCCAATTTCAATTTCACATGCCAGGCCAACAGTAAAGTGAATTTCATCAATAATTCATCTGTTTGTGCAATATCCTATGCCTGGAATTTTGGTGATCCGGCTTCGGGTATCAACAACGCATCTGCTCTGGCAAATCCCTCGCATATTTTTTCTGCGCCGGGATCTTATACAGTAAACCTTGATGTGATTTTTTCTGACGGGTCTGTTTCTTCTACAGATCAACAAATCATCATTATCACCGTAAATCCTGTTATTACAAATCAGATATCATGCAATGGGGATAAAAATGGTTCAATTGCAACAAATGTTTTGGGAGGTAATGGTATATATAATTACAGCTGGAATACCATACCTCCTCAAACATCTTCTTCATTGAATGGCTTAAATGGGGGGACATATACGGTGACGGTTACATCATTGCATAGCTGTCCTGCTTCTTCATCCGTAACCCTGGTAGAGCCTGAACCTGTCAAAGTTGAATCAAAGATTAAGCCTGAAACCTGTGAAAGCAAAAATGGCAGTATTGAAGTAAAGGTTACCGGAGGTACATGCGCTTTTACCTATTTGTGGTCAAACAATTAGTCATACTCATTTATAAATAATCTGGCATCGGGTATTTATTCTCTTCAGGTTAGAGATTCCCGCGGATGTATGGGAAGTATGAATGATATTTTTGTAAAAAATGAAATCATTCCGGCAATTCCGAATTTGGGTGCAGACACTTCTTTGTGTCCAGGTCAGTCGGTTTTGCTCAATCCCGGATCTTTTGACAAATATAAATGGCAAGATAACAGTACCGGATCTGTGTTCCGTGCTACAACAACCGGCATGTATACAGTGG
>VERM01000214.1 GCA_018882645.1 Ferruginibacter sp. | reverse complement strand
CTTTCCAATACTTCGGCATATTGAATAACGCCTTCCTTCTCGATTACAAATGCGGATCTTTTACTTACACCCCTCATTCCCATATCTGTAAATGAATCATATATGGCTTCATAGAGCGCTGAGACTTCCTTATTAAAATCGCTCACCAGTGTGAAATTCAATTGCTGATCTTCTTTGAATTTGGCTAATGTGAAAATGGAGTCCACTGAAATGGCAATAACCTGTGCATTTGCATTGGTATAACGAGAGATGTCATCTCTCACCCCGCAAAGTTCTTTGGTGCAAACCCCAGTGAAAGCCTGAGGGAAGAAAAGTAATAGAACATTTTGTTGTCCGGAAAAATCACTCAGACTTATTTTTTCTTTTGCAGATGTGAAAAGTGTAAAATCAGGTGCTTTTTGTCCAATTTGTAAAGGCATAGTAAAATTTTTTTAATTATTGAGTTGCAAATGTATATATAAACAATCAATTCCCCGGATGGTTCATTCCCAAAAACAGGAAGACCCCACTTGGGTGGAGTCTCTGTTATCCAAACAATCCGTAAAACCTAATGTTTTTTATTTTTTCTTATGTATGCACGTTCATACAAAATCATGCATTCAGAATTTTGGGCATCTGTATTGATCCATACTTCCTCTGTTTATGGATGAGTAGTTTTGATAAGTCACTGAAACCTCAAAGCCTCCGCGTCCCCGGCTTGCCTGTGTCAATTGAGATGTATTAGCATCATAACTCATCGATACGGCAAAAGGCTTAAACTCAATTTTGGCAACCGGTATGATAGCGTCTTTCCACCTTAAATAGGCCCCTGCATGAAAAAAATATTTAGGATTGTCACTCTCATCCAGTTTCCAGGAATACAAAGCCCCTCCAATCCATTCAGTATACGTTCCCTGTTTGCTGAGATCCGCCTGAACAGTGAAATAGGAGGTGCTTGTCATGCTGGTTCTTAATCCGCCGGACACCACCCACTTAGGGGTCATTTCCAGATCATTCGCTGAATAAAAAGAAATGTTTCTGGATTTATTAAAGTGATGATATGCTACTCCAAAAAACATATTGTTATCTGGATTTTCACCAAGCTGTGCATTCAGACTCATTCCGGCACTTCCATCAAAATAACCATAAGAGGGTACCAGTAATCTTTCCCCATCATTCATACTTGAATTGTAATTGGTTCCGTCAAATTGATTGTTGGTAGTCATTTTACTCCTGTCCAATCTTCTTTGTACCCATCCTCCCATAAAGCCAACCGACAGATAAATATTTTTTTCCTGACTCAGGGATTTATGATAATTCAATGCCGGTAAAACATGAGTGGAAGTAAGCGCCACTGTTCCCGCTTTGTCATACAGTATTTGTCCGCCTATGGTGAGATAATCATCTCCGGAACCGATTTGTTTTCTGAATTCACCACTCAACGAAGTCGTTTCGTATGGTACGGTCACTGAATTCCATTGTGAGCGATAAACGGACTGAATCCTGTAATCTCCGCTAAAAATACCCGCCAATGAAGGGTTTCGAAGAATGGGCGTTTCAAAAATCTGGGAAAAATGAATGTCCTGAGATTGTGCATCGGCCGACGCAATCAGCGCAGCAATGAAGAGGTAGTGGTATAGGTGTTTCATATGGATTGGATATTAGGATACAATATATAAACGTTCAATCAGGTTGTTTATTATGTATGAAAGCTGTTTTGTGTGTAGGATTTTTCATGCATAGATTTACTTTTTTTTCTTTAACGTCATAAAAAAGAAAGGCTTGCCATAAAGACAAGCCTGTTCTTTAATTCATAAAACAAAAGCGCATTTAATTATTTTATCAATGCCACATTTCCTTTAAATGTGAGTACACTGTTGTTGTCGCATACCACCTCAGCCACATACACAAATACATCCGCATTTAACTTGGTTCCTTTGAAACTGCCATCCCATCCTTTGTTCGCATCATTGGCCAAAAAGTCATTTTTTTCAAACATCACTTCACCCCAGCGGTTGAAAATTTTAAGTCTTTTGATACTGAATAAACCTGTCCCTCTGGGATAGAAAACATCATTCATGCCATCTCCGTTGGGAGAAAATGTATTGGGAATAAAAATATTTGCACCGTCACACAACACATTGATGGTGATTTCATCAAATGAAGTACATCCCCCCTGGTTGAATACATCTACTCTATAGGTTGTAGTCTCTCTTGGTTTTATGGTCAGATTTGGGAAAACACTCCTGAAAGCCTGACCGGAAGGAGACCATTTCGCATCAATCACATCCGGAGAAACTTTTGGAGTCAGTTCAATGATTTGTCCCACATTGATTGTTTTGTCCAAACCTGCATCTACCGTAGGGATGTCATATACTACCAATGGCACATATCCGGTATCGGTAAAACAACTTTTATCATCAGATCCAATGACGCGATATAAGGTAGTGTGAAAGGGAGTGGCCATCGGAGATCCTGAATTGGGGTTGTCCAATCCTTCAGAAGGAGTCCATGAGTAACGTTCTGCACCTGAAGCAAACAGTCTCATAGACTCGCCTTTACAAAGCGTATCTCCATTTACAGTTCTCATGCTGAATGGATATTTTACACTGACATTGATAGTGTCCTTTTTCATACATCCATAGATTGATTTTCCGGTAACCACATAGCTGATGGCGGAATCCGGATTGGCAACGGGATTGGGACAATCAGTACAGCTTAATCCTTTTGAAGGGAACCAGGAGTATGTTGTTGCGCCGGTAGCCAGCAATGTTTTTCCGGTTCCTCTGCAAACTGTGGTATCAGTTCCGGCATTGATATTTGGTATCGCGTATGCTTCAACGTTAGTGCTTACCGTATCCATGCAGCCAAGGCTGCTGGTAATCAATAAATTTACTTTATAATTGCCGGCAATTCGGTAAAGCTGTGGTTCCGGATCAATGGAGTTGGAAATATTTTCATTTCCGAAATTCCATTTCCATGACATCGCAGCAGTATCTGACGACAACAGTCTTCCTCTGAATATAACAGTCAGATTTACGCATCCGTTGGCTGTTTGTGTAATCTGTCCAACAGGAGATGCTGCAACCTTTATAGGCGTTTTACTTACGAATGTATCTTTGCATCCTTGTACAGTGATTACTGATAAGCTGGGATAGTAAATCCCTTTTTTCGTAAAATAAAAACTCGGATTTTGAATCGTTGAAGTGCTGTCGTTGCCGAAATTCCAGCTGAATGATTTTACAACATCATTGGTGCTAATGGCACTGCTGAAGCTGACTTTTCCTTGATCACAGACAGTCAGTGAGCTCATATTCATACCGGCTTGCACATCATATACTCTTACTGTGTCTTTTCCAATCACAGACACTATACATCCTGCTGAATCTTTCAGAATTAATTTCGGTATATATGTGCCGGCTCTATCATAGCTGTGTGAAGGATTCAAATTGCTTGAAACCATCGCATTCCCGTCATTATAATCCCAAACATACGATTTGGTGCCCTTCGTCGTAGCTTTTAAGTTAATGGTATAAGGAGCACAGCCGCTAAGTCCGCCGTAAGTAAAGTTGCCTGATGGTCCTTTAACGAGAATTTTTTTCTCAGCAACTGAGATACAGCCACCGGGTCCAACCAC
>VERM01000213.1 GCA_018882645.1 Ferruginibacter sp. | reverse complement strand
GGAGAATTATTATAGTCCAGATTACCACCCACCAGAACCACCAGTCTTTTACTCAATAAGATTTTAAGACCAGCTCTAACGTTGGCCTGAATTTGAGAGGCGCTGCTTTGCAAATTCAGTGTAGGATTGATATCGATGTAAGTTGATAGAATTCCGTTGGTTGCTTTTTCTAATTCTCTGTTGAGCACGCTTGTCAACAGATTGCTTACCATCCCGCCGATTGTATTGGATATAAGCGTACTAGCATTGCCCTGTGAAAGGAAATTTTGGTTGCTGTTGATAAAGGTATTGAACAAAAGTAAACTTGCAACCTGTTTGTTCATTTCATTTTCATCATTTTTATAATCTGCAAGTTTTTTTACAATCAGGTCATTTCTTCTTGCTTCACTTTTTTCAGGAAGTTCAAAACTGAATCTGATGACAGGATTCTGAAGTATACCTGTCAAACGGGATATGATTTTTATATCCTCTCTTTGTCTGACGCCTCCGTCTGAGGAGAGACTGCTGAGATCTACATTTTTAGCAAGATATTCTGCTTCAACATCGATGTTTGCCTGATAGGGGTCTCCATTCCACGTGATGTTTCCTTTATTGATGGAGAATTTTTTACTTAAAAAAGTTTGAAAATTGAATGTGTACTCACCCTGAGTAATTTCATAATTTCCTCTTATTCTGAGAGGGTCATTCACGCCAACTGAAATACGGAAAATCCCATTCCCTTTTCCTTTGACAATATCACCCGTTTCTTCGTCAAGAATAACATCAATTTTACATGCAGGATTTGTTTTTATGTTCATGTCAACCGAAATATTAGACGATTTGGTTTCGCTGTTTTTTTCAATTTCGGCGCCATATTTTTTAAATTCTATATAATCCAGCTCATTACTCTCTTTTTTCTCGGAAGTTGAAAGAAAAATATGACTTGAATCGATGATGCTGGGTTCCAAATCCAGGTCCATTTTTATATTGTCTAAAGGCCCGTTGATTTTTAATTTTGCTCTTCCTATGGCATTACCATAAAATACATCATTATTGGTTTTTCGGGTATTCAGCAATGATATTTTTTCTGATTCAATATTGATATTGTCAAAAAAAATATTTTCAAAAAATTGATGTGAAATACTTCCGCTTACACTTGCCGAATTTTTGAGTGTGTCTGTAATTCGCATTTTCCCAAAATCAATGACATCATTGCCGAAATGAATTTGCTGTTTGTCGAAAACGTACTTACAATTTGTGTAATTTACGGTTGCAAAGCCGCTTTTAATTAACGCATTGCCATTTACATATTGATGGTGCTTGTTGCCCGAAACAACAATAGAGGATGTTACATCTCCCTCAATATTACTAAAAACGCCACCCAGATAGGGCTCAAGTATGGAAAGGTTTAGTTTTTTTGCACCCAGTATGGCGTTGATTTGATTGAGAGAAGTATCATTGTAGTGATATGTTCCATTTAAATCAAAGTCATTTTGGCTGTTTTCAGTTTTTGCTTTGTAAGTAATTTTCCCCTCATCGTCATTCAATTTCGATTCAAGCCCCACATCCCCTATATATTTATCTTCTATCAATAAACTGTCAGCTTTTCCATTAAAAGCAGCTGTCATATTTTTCAGAGGATTGTTCATATCCAGCGTGCCGGATAAAGAGCCTTTCAAATTCGGATTTTTTATGAGATATGGAAGGAAGTCCTGAATGGGGATATTTTTTATGTCTGCCCTGATATTTGAAATAGCGCTGCCTGTATCGCTGCCCAAAGTTTGAATTTTAACGTATTGGTTGATATGGGAAAATATGATATCCCTTGCATTGACTGAGTTGTTTCTTACAATCAGTTCTCCGTCTTTTTCTAAAGTCCATTTGTTTTCATTGACTATAAATGTAGAAGGGGAGAATCTTAATTCAAACCCGTCCGGATAGGATTTGAGCATCGCATTGAGTTCCGCATCATTGAGCGTTTCCGATCCGCTGGTTTTGATTTGTATATTTGACAAATTATTGAAAGAAGATATGTTCAGTCTGGTCTCTGGTAATCTGAATTTATCCGTAATAAATATTTCGCCAATGCTGATTTCAGTATGAAGTGAGTCTATATTGCCTTTGCTGTTCAATTTAAAATCTGTAAATGTTTTTTCATTAATTTTAAATGAAGGTATTTCGCCTTGCAGAACGAGTTGATTATTGGGAAGATCAACAAGCCCTGAAATGCTGGAATTGTCGAAGCCCGACAATTGAGGACTGATTAAATTCAATAAAGGAGATATGTTTTTGGTCTGAATATTGAAGTTGAATAACTCATTGCCTGTTTGAGCATTGAGTTTTTTGATGTATGCAGGATAATACCTTTGTAAGACAACAATAAATGCATCCCTGATTCTGTTAAGTCTAAATTGCCCATTGATTGACAGGTCAAGTTCATCTGTTTGCAGTTCCAGAATTCTTTCTTTTATATTCTCAAATGATTGGATTTTTAGCGTGGGTAAAAAAAACTCTTTATTATCTGATTTGACAAGTAGGTTATGTGCAGTGGCCGTTCCTGTCAGGTCTTCAACTTTTTTCCCAATCAGGTCTAGATCAATATTTCCTGATAGGGAAAGATTTTTATTTGTAACGCCTGCTTTTTTTAAATTTAAAAAATCTATATCTGCTTTTATTTTATAAGAGGGTGTTTCAGAATTTATTTTTACCTCTCCTTGTAGATGATTGATTTTTACATCAGGATCATTTACCGTCATTTGACCTGATATCAAATCACTATTGATATTAATATCGCTGATGATCTTTTTATAATTGTGGTCTTGAATTTGAATGTTGCTGATATTAGTGGAAATATTCGCGCTAAAATTTTTTGATTCAAATCCTTTGCCTCTTATTTTACCGCTAAGCGATCCGGTTCCTACGGGTTGATCTCCAAGTAATTTGCCGAAATTGAAATCTGTAAATGAAAAAATGGTTTCATAGGTTGGATTGTCTTTACTTCTGATATCCATTTTGCCATCCACACTCAAATTTCCGGCAGCAGTTTGAAGATTCCCGGAAAGGTTAAAAAAATTGTATTGACCTTTGAATAGTCCGCTGAAGTTAAAACTGCCTATTTCGGATACTTTTAGGTTTTGGTTGTTTTTTATGGAAGGCGCAACTGTAAGCAGTTCGTTATAATTGCTGTTTAGTTGATTGACATTAAAATTCATTTCGGCCGATTGAATTTCAGGCAACCCTTTAAAAACAACGTTTCCAGCAAAGTAGGTATCACCGCTTTTTATTTTCAAATCGTTTGCACTAAGATTTTCAATAGTCCCACTGACATCCCCCGACAAATCGAATTTTCTTTTCAAGTCTTTCAACTCGGGTGCAAAAATCGCAATGTCATCACTATTGATTTGGCTTTTTAAAAATCTTCCTTTTAATCTGACTTTGGAATTGAAAGCATTCATATCATCAAGAAAAGAATCGAATTGCATTGAAAAATAGTTCGTGATATGGCTTTTGTTTGTTGTAAGATCAAGATTTTTGAACTCCATGATGTTTGGAGTGAAATTCAACGTAGAAGTAAGGTTTTTTATTTCAAGTCCACTTTTTTCATTTGCGGACAAATTTACTTCTCCCATCAATCTACTCTCTTCAATATACAGATG
>VERM01000212.1 GCA_018882645.1 Ferruginibacter sp. | reverse complement strand
GTCCATCGGCAGGGTGGTAACGTGAAACATCTCGCCCGCGCCCTCGGCGTCGCTGCCGGTGATGATCGGACTGTGAATATAGAAAAAACCGCGATTGTTGAAAAACTGATGGACGGCGTACGCCAGCGCGTGCCGCACGCGAAAAATTGCGCCGAAGGTGGTCGTGCGAAAACGCAGGTGCGCCACTTCGCGCAAAAATTCAAGGCTCTGCTTTTTCGCCTGCAGCGGATACTCCTCCAGGTTGCAGTCGCCGTAAATCACCAGTTCCTCCGCCCGCAATTCCACTTTCTGGCCGCTTCCCTGCGACTCCACCAGCAGGCCGGTCGCGCCGATGGCCGCGCCAAACTTGATGCGGTCCCGCAGCGCCGGGTCGGTTTTATCTAAATCAACGACCACCTGCAAATGGGCGGCGCAGGAACCGTCGTTCAACGCAATGAATTGGTTGTTGCGAAAAGTACGTACCCAACCCATTACGGTAGCGGGGTAGTTGGTTTTGTCGGAATGCAGTAAGTCTTTTATACGGGTTTTGGTGTTGAACATGATGAGAAATTTTCAGAGCAAAGATAGAGCAGAAATAGAGAATGTAGTATTCTCAATATTGAAGAGCGTAGAAGCTCTACGAAAATAAACAAGTGCTGCTTTTTAAAATTATAGCAGCAATACAACTTTCATTTGTTTAAAACATCAACTTTTCTTTTTGAATAAAAAATGAATTTAGATTTATTCCGTTTATTGTAATCTAATTAAAATGAAACCATCCATGTAATAGGCTGTCGTTTGTAAGCAGTAACATTCCGTCCATTTTGAATAGCAGGGGTCCATTTGCCAGAATTTCTGATAACTCTAATGCTTTCGGTCTCCATCCCATATCCATGTGCGGTTTCCGAAAACACATCGCTGACGGACCCGTCTTTATCAACAATAAATCTTATTATGACAGTATAGCTGCCGGGAGGTGCTCCATACTTTGCCGGTATAGTTGCATCAAGAGCACTTTGTAGATATTTCTGCCATCCAACCAGATCGCCGGGAAAGCTTGCATCCACATCCACTTTTGTGAATATTTTATTTTCATCATCTTCATTATTACTTAAAGTATCGTACGGTGCTGGTGCCACCATACTAGGGGGCGGAGGGCGCCAAACTCTTTTATTGTTAGAATTTCGGATTGTTCTTTTTTTAAACCTTTTTTGTCCGCTGCTGTCATTGATGCACAAAAGATTGAACACAAATAAAAGAAGTAAAAAAACAGTTTTTTGTGTAAAATCAAAAGCAGATTTGTGTTGTATTGTCATATAATGATTTTGAATTTAAAAATACAATTTCTTAAAGATATATCCTTGTAAAAATTAATTTTTAGATTTTGAAAAGGTATCACATTAATTATGGTATTGTTGTTTTCCGTTTGATAATAGTGCCATGCTCCTGAATTTTTTTATCAATAATGAAGGGAAAAAAAATCGGCGCTCAAAAGGCGCCGATTGTAGAAAAAAAGTAAAAAATTACTTGGTTAATATTTTTCCAATTTTATGTACTACACCATTTAAGATCATAATATCCGGTACTACTAAATCTGCACCGGCAGTAGGAGTGAGATATAGTGCAAGAGGATTAGAGCTAAACTTCAGGGGAACTCCGCTGTAAGTATTGACTCCAGTTGAGCCACCCTGACCTGATGATGCGAATGCAATATTGATAATAAACTTTCTGCCCAAAACCAAATGATCCGAAAGCAGAGAAAGAAGTTGTTGAGCAGATAAATCATCCACTTTTTTGAAATTAGGCTGACTTGCGAAAAAGTCCTGGAAAGCCTTATTGGTTGGGGCCATAATTGAAACAACAGATGTTCTAAGCAATTGCTCCAATTGGGGCAAAGCCTGCTTGGCCTTTGCAAGCGCTTTTGCCAAAGAATCCAGCCCATTGGCTTTTGTAGTAGCAGATGTACTGTTGGCCGTAGACTTATTGATATAATCTACAGCATCATCGAATGATGGGAAAAGAAATCCGTTGGTGTTGTTCAGTTTATGTATAACACCATTATCAGCAAGAATGTCTTTCTTAGCACCATCCACACTTACTCCATTTACATAAATGTCTCCGGAGGGAAGTTTAGTGATAAACAAAGAGTCAGGCAGATTGCCGGGTGTTTTTATGGTGAATACTTTTATATTTTCATTTTGATAGTTACCATTTGATCCGGGCGTTACAATGGTAGGTATATCTGTAGACAGATATCTTCCTGCAACGGTATGATAAGCCACCACTAGTTCGCTAGTTGGTTGGTCTAAAAGTGAAGCAGACAAACCATAAGCAGTTAATGTAGCGTCTACCGGCGCAAATACAGTAAATGGACCAGGCTTAGCAAAGGTATCAGACAAAAGGCCTTTGGCAACGATCGCTTTGATTTGGGTCAACTCGGCATCTGTGTTAATTTTATCTTTTATTTTACCCAAAGATGTGGTACTGAATGTAAATCCGGCTTTGGTGGCTGTACCTCCGGGTGTTGTTACAGAAACATCTCCAGACGAACCAGATCCAACTACAGCTGTAATTGTTGTGGCATTTACAACGGTGTAACTTGCTGCTGCAGTTCCGCCAAATTTAACCGCAGTTGCACCCGTAAAATTGGTACCGGTAATGGTAACCGTTGCTCCAGACGCTGCAGAGGAAGGTGAAAAAGATGTGATCGAAGGAGCGGGAGTAGCATTTCCTCCGCCACCTGAATCCGTTTTCTTACAAGAAATAATCGTCGTGGTCAGAATGGCTCCTGAAAGCATCAACAGGATTAATCCATTCAGTTTTCTTAAGATGTTCATTGTTGTTTTTTTATGGTTTGTGAATAGTTGTTGTTCGGTCATTAAGCAATACGTTTGATATCAACTTAAAAATCGGATAGCAATATTATGAAAAATCTTCTTTGATTTTGTAGAATAATAAAAAAACAGGCAGAATGCCTTTATTTTTTACAAAAAACTGACAATTACTACATTGTCCAGCTGGTTCCGCCATCTTTTTCATCTTTAAGCAAAACTCCTATCGCATTTAGTTGCAGCCTGATTTTGTCTGAAGTGGCAAAGTCCTTTTTGGCTTTAGCCTCTTTTCTGATGTCAATAAGCAATTGCATTACTGACTGCAAAAGTTCATTATTGCTTTCATTCATTTCCTGTAATCCAAAAATATCCTCCAAAAATATCTTCCATTTCTCCTTCATCAACTGAAGCGTAGAGGAGCTAAGACTATCGATTGAAATAACAAGATCCTTGATGGAGTTGATGACGGGAGCCATCTCAAATAAATTGGCCAGCGCTTTTGCAGAGTTGAAATCATCATCCATGAATTCATCAAGCTCATTTAGCCAGCCAATAACCTTGGCTTCCAGTTCTGTGTCTTTAGCAGCGCTATGAGTAGTTTCAGGAAGTTTGCGTAAAGCTGCATACGCCTCCCACAATCTTTTTAACGCTTTTTCACTGGCCGCCAATGCGTCATTGCTGAAATCCAGAGTACTCCGATAATGGCTTTGCAAGATGAAAAACCGCACCGTCATCGGATGAAAGGGTTGCGATAATAAAGGATGCTCTCCGCTAAACAATTCCGTAAGTTTGATGACATTGTTATAGCTCTTGCCCATCTTTCTCCCATTGAT
>VERM01000211.1 GCA_018882645.1 Ferruginibacter sp. | reverse complement strand
GGTTGAAGGTAACCCCAAACCCCAAACCCCAAACACCAAACACGCGCAGCGGTAACCCCAAACACCAAACATCAAACACGCGCAGCGGTAACATCAAACGTTTAATACGCGCAGCGTCCGTCTGATTTTATTCGCCTTGTACAACAAATCCTGTTTTTCGCTGCTGAGTATCGTGACATGCCCCATTTTTCTTCCCGGCCTTGTTTCTTTTTTTCCGTACAAATGAACAAATGTATTTTCCATCGACAACACTTGATGCAATCCATCATAAACCGCAACTCCCTTATGCCCCTCTTCACCAATCAGATTAACCAAAGCTGATGGTAAAATGGTTTGAGTATTGCCCAAAGGATAATCGAGCATCACTCTCCACAGCATATCAAACTGACTGCTGTAGTTTCCCTCAATGGTATGGTGTCCGCTGTTGTGCACGCGGGGTGCGATTTCATTCACATACACATTCTCCTCCGCATCGGAAAACATTTCAATGGCAAAGATTCCCGGACTTTGAAGTTTTTTTATTACGCTCAACGCTATGGCCTCAACTTTCCAGAAAACTTTCTCAGGAAGTTCAGCCGGACTGATTTGATAGCTAAGTAAATTCAAGTTCTGATCAAAGACCATATCCACCGGTGGGTATATAACCGTTTCTCCGGCATTGCCTACTGCAATGATAACGGAAATCTCCTGCCTGATATCAATTTTTTTCTCCAGAACAGCAGGGGCATCAAAACATTTTTCTATTTCATTTTCAGAGTTGATTATCTGCACCCCACGCCCGTCATATCCACCATTGGCCAGCTTGTGAACCGCAGGGAAAAAATCGTTGTACAACCTAAGCGCTTCTCGGTTTTCAGTAACTACAAAATCGCTCGTGGGTATCTGATGTTCCCGGTAAAATTCTTTTTGGTAAATTTTGTTTTTGATGAGTTTCAAAGTTCTGACATTCGGATAAATCTTAACACCCTCCATCTCCAGCTTTTCAAGTGCATCTGTATTTACATGCTCTATCTCTATTGTAAGCGCATCCAAATTTTTTCCAAACGCATAAACATCTTCATGTCGGGTGATGTCGCCTTTTATAAAATGGTGACAAAGATGGGCAGCAGGCGCTTCCGGATCATTTTCCATAACAAACGTTTCAACCGGATAATTGACAGCCGCCTGCAACAGCATGCGTCCCAACTGGCCGCCACCCAGAATGCCAATTTTTTTCATTGATTTTTTTTCAAACTCAAAGATATATCAATAGGTTTATTATTTGATTTTATTTATACCTGTTCATATAAATTGTTAAAATCTTTTTTGATAATTTTAAGAGTGACTAAATAGGTATCTATTTGTTAACTTTGATTTCACATGCAGCCCGATTATCCACATAAATTTTTTGGAGATAAAAGAGTCAATTATTCTATGCTGATGCTTACATTGGCCATGGATTCAAAATGATATATGATATAATAAAAGTGAACCACTTTCTTATTTTTTATTCTCATTATTAATACCTTATTTCAAATCATATGTCTACTTCAACAATAGCAAATAAAAGCGCTTCAACTGCAACAGCAGATTTCTTGCCACTGAATGGTACGGATTATATTGAATTTTATGTGGGCAATGCCAAACAGGCCGCTCACTTTTATAAAACTGCATTCGGCTTTCAGTCGCTGGCGTATGCCGGTCCGGAAACCGGCACGATGGATAAAGTGAGTTATGTTATCCGTCAAAACAAATTGACCTTTGTTCTCACTACACCACTAAAACCAAACAATGATATTGCCGATCATATATACAGGCACGGCGATGGTGTAAAAGTTTTGGCTCTGATGGTAGATGATGCAACGGATGCATGGGAACAGACCACACAGAGAGGAGGGAAAAGTTATTTGCAGCCTACTTCTCTAAAAGATCAAAATGGGGAAGTAGTCCTGAGCGGTATTCATACTTACGGAGACACGGTGCATGTTTTTGTGGAAAGAAAAAATTACAAGGGAGTATTTATGCCCGGTTTCAGGAAATGGGAAAGCGATTACAATCCCTCACAAACCGGATTACTTTATGTAGACCATTGCGTGGGAAATGTAGGTTGGAATCAGATGAACCCATGGGTTAAGTTTTATGAAGATGTGATGGGGTTCAGAAATATACTTTCTTTCGACGATAAAGATATTTCTACCGAATATTCTGCTTTGATGAGTAAGGTAATGAGTAACGGTAACGGATACGTGAAATTTCCCATCAATGAGCCGGCAGAAGGAAAGAAAAAAAGTCAGGTAGAGGAGTATCTCGATTTTTACCTGGGTGAGGGAGTGCAGCATGTTGCCATAGCTACTGCAGATATTGTGAAAACCGTTGCGGAGTTGCAGCGTCGTGGCGTTGAATTTTTGAAAGTGCCTGCTTCTTATTACGATGATGTGCTCGACAGGGTTGGTCATATTGAAGAGGATCTCTCACCTCTTCGCGATTTAGGTATTTTAATCGACAGAGATGACGAAGGGTATTTGTTGCAGATATTCAGCAAGCCGGTTGAAGACAGACCCACTCTGTTTTTTGAAATCATCCAGCGTAAAGGGGCTAAAAGTTTTGGTAAAGGTAATTTCAAGGCCCTTTTTGAAGCACTGGAAAGAGAACAGGATGCAAGAGGTAATTTGTGATTGTGTTTTCGAGATTGAATGGTGTCAATTTTTTATTCTTGAATAAATTTGTAATAAATTCATAACACACTGATATTTTTATCTAAGAAACTACCGCTATCTACATGATTGGTCTTAAGCACATGCAATGTTTTTTTACTGTTCTTTTCTGGGCAGTATCATCACTTAGTCAAGCACAGAATATCTCTCCTCTGGTTAAATATTCTTACAAACATGTCAATCAATTGACAAAAGTGGAAGATTCATTGAAAAAACAATTTCAGGAAAAGAAACTGGTATGGCCGCCAAGCGCTATCTATATTCGATCCTTTAAATATGACCGTCAGCTTGAGGTATGGGCAATGGACAGCACTTCTACCGGCTATAAATTATTTAAAACGTACAAGGTTTGTATGCAAAGTGGTACCACAGGTCCGAAAAGAATGGAAGGTGATTTTCAGGTGCCGGAAGGTTTTTATCATATCAATGATTTCAATCCCAATAGCAGCTACCATTTGTCTCTTGGAATCAATTATCCCAATTCATCAGATCTTATTCTGAGCGATTCTCTTCGTCCCGGAAGTGCCATTTATATTCATGGCAGTTGTGTGTCAGTTGGATGTATAGCCATTAATGATGACCAAATTGAAGAATTGTTTGTATTAGCCTCCAATGCCAGGATTCAAGGGCAGGAGTTTATACCTGTTCATGTATTTCCTGTCAGATATACCAACAAAAAATCACTTGATTATTTGATGAACGCCATAAAAAACAGTAAATACCTTCAAGTATTCAATCAAAACATACATCAGGTATTTGAATACTTTGAATCCAAAAAGCGTTTGCCCATCATTCTGGTCAATAAGAAAGGGGAGTATGTTATCAATTAATGTCTGCTTCTGGGGGAAAATCCCTCGCCTTTAGGCGAAGACTTTAGTTTGATATCTTTGTTTGATGCAAAACTATAGGAAAACCTCCCATACTACATATGATTGTAAATATCATATAGTTTG
>VERM01000210.1 GCA_018882645.1 Ferruginibacter sp. | reverse complement strand
GGTTGTACATGCCGGAGGCAAATCTGAAGATGATATCTTTTTTCCAGACGGGCTTCCAGCTGGCCTGCATTCTGGGGCTGATGAGACATTCTTTGTTGAGTTGATTGTAATTATACCGGACGCCTGTTTGCAGGGTCAGGTCTCCTTTCTTTCCCGTTACATGAATGTTGTCCTGGATGTATCCGCTGAATTTGAATATCGATAAACGTGCACTGCTTTTCAGGGAGCTGAAAAGAGCATTACTGTTGTAAGGAAGCGAATAGCCTGCGGAATCCTGGTATTCGAATTGATTCAGTACATCTGCAATCTTCGTTTGTTCGATACTGTTACCCCATTGAAAGAAATGATTTTGAAAGCTATAACTTCCTTTATGTGCTGCTGTCCAGGATTCAATATCGAGTTTGTTTCTTGCAAATTGCTGATAATGTCCGGCTCCAAGCGGATTGACTATTTCTCCGAATGTATTGCTTGTTCTATCAAAATCCCTCGCTCCGAAAAGATATGCCCCTTTTATATCAAAATTTTCATTCTCAATATCTTTAAATCTGCTCAGCATCCACTTGAGCCTCAGTTTTTGGTTTGGAGCGTGGTTTATGGTAGCCCCAATCATACTTGTGAAGTAACTGTCTTTCTCCAATCCTTCAAAATAAGTATCCAGTCCGAGATTGGCCGTGAAAAATGGAGAAAATACGGATGAAGTTTTCTTTACCGATTCCGGATAAAAAGTGAATCGGCATTGTGAAACGATGCTGAGTATGTCAAACTGCCAATGTTCATTGGGTTTATAGCTTATGAGTGACTGAAAGTCTGAAGCAGAAGGGATATAGGATCCCAATGTAGGCTGATTGCTGAGTACATTTCTGTTGTTTTTATTTCTTACTCCCGCTACAAAACTTACTTTGTTTTTATGCAAGGTTCCTTCCAATTGAAGTCCTTGTTCCAGTAAACTAATGTATGCGGTTCCTCCGAATCTGGCTGGCTTCTTGTATTGAATATCAAGTACGCTGCTCATCTTATCGCCGTATTTCGACTGAAATCCTCCCGTGTAAAATTGTACGTTTCTCACCAAGTCGGGATTGATAAAACTTAATCCTTCCTGCTGGCCATTACTGACCAGATATGGGCGATAAATTTCAAAATCATTGATATAGACAAGATTCTCATCGAAGTTTCCGCCACGAACGGAATATTGAGAAGACAATTCATTATTGCTGCCTACCATAGTTTTGATAAGGCCTTCTATACCGCCTGTGACACTGGGCAGTAAGATGGCATTCTTGGGATTGATTTTAATCAAACCATTTTCCGTTCTTTCACGCTCATCAGAAATAATTACCGTCTCTAGTGTTTTTCCGGCCTTCATCATCCGGACGACAATATTCTCAGTTTCGTTTTTACTTAAAAAAAAGTTTTTTTGCTGTGGGTTGAAGCCTGTGTAAGAGAAGATAAGTGCAATGGGTTTTTCAGCCGGCACTTTAATCGTAAATTTGCCACTTTCTTCAGAAGTTTTGCCTGTGGATTTTCCTAGTATCGTGATGCTTACATTGCCGAGAGGGCTTTCATTTTCATCCAATACTTGACCACTGATTGTCGCGTATTTATTTTGTGCATTGCTATGCAAAAAAAATATACACAAAAAAAGAGCAATGGTAAATCTCATGCTGCTAAGATGATATAAATAATGATCAATGTGTATCGAACAGCGTGAATTAAAATGCTTTCAAAATATCAATGGTATGTATCGGATTATCCGATTTCAGTACAGTATTCCCGGCAACAAGCACATCTGCTCCTGCCGAAAGTATTTCCGCTGCATTCTCAATGGTTACACCTCCGTCAATTTCAATCAGCACTTTGAGTTGTCTTTCGTCAATCATTTGGCGCAAGGATTTTATTTTTTCCAGAGTTCCGGGTATAAATTTTTGTCCTCCAAATCCGGGATTAACACTCATTAAACAAACCAAATCAATTTCAGTGAGTATATCTTTCAGTGCCTCAACCGGAGTATGCGGATTGATTGCCACGCCAGCCTTCATATCCAGACTTTTTATTTGTTGAATATTTCTGTGTAAATGAATGCAGGCTTCATAATGCACAGTCAGATTATCTGCCCCCGCCTTTTTAAATGCCTCTGCAAATTTTTCCGGTTCCTCAATCATTAAATGTACATCACAGCATTTTTGGGTTGTAGTTCGGATAAATTCCACAATCATCGGCCCAAAACTGATGTTGGGTACAAAGCGGCCATCCATGACATCCAGGTGAAACCAATCCGCATTGCTTTTGTCGAGCATTTCACATACAGACTTCAGATGAAGAAAATCTGCGGACAACAATGAAGGGGCTATAATGGCCATATTTTTTAACGCAAGATAAGATATAATGCAGAAATGAAAATAGTTGATAAAAAGATTGAAACATTTTACTTACTGAGTTTCATTTAGCTTATCCAATGCCTCTTGAGCTTCCCTATAATCGGAGGCATAAAACAGGGCTTTGTGATAGGCATCTTTTGCCAACACAGGCTGCTTGAGTGCTTCATAGCATTTGCCTAGATAATAGTAGCCCTCTTCAAAATTGTTCTTGAGTTTTGTTGCATGGATGAGGGTCTCTGCAGCCTCTTTGTATTTTTTTAAGTCGTACAAAGCAATGGCTTTTTCTCTATAGGCATCCATATAAGTATGGTTGACACCAATAACTTTATCAAACATTTTTACTGCTTCAATTTTGTTATTGTTGTAAGTTTGATAAAGGCCTCTTATATACCATGCATCTTTTACAAAAGACTTGTCATAGGATTCGACGAAATCAGCAGTTTTGAGTGCTTTTGCATTTGAAGTTTCGGCATATATGATACCCAGATTAATGATGTCATTTATGGCAGGGTAGAGTGCAATGGCTTTTTCAAACGCTTCGATGGATTGAGGGACTTTGCCTTTTTCATAACAAAGTGTAGCTTTAATTTTCCACCATCTCGCATTGTTGTCTTTATCTAAATACTTTTGCGTTTCTCTTAATGCTTTATCGTATTGTCCTGCTTCACGATAAAATTCAATCAATTCCTCTTTCACTACTATAGAGTCGGGGAATTGCTTGATTTTTGCTATGATTTGATTTTCTTTTGTAATGGCGGAGTCTGACAAGGCGCCTTCAGGTATCTTTTTTTCATTGGGATTTGAATTGCAGGATATGCAAATGGCCAAAACCAAAACGGTATAAGTTTTCATATTTTTAGATTTTAATCAGACAGCATGCCATAAAAATTTTCTTTTTTTAAGTATTGGACGTTGCGCATGTTTTTATTTTAAAATGATAAGTACAAAGTTATTTTATTGCCGGAGAGAACTTCAAAAACTTTTGATAAAATAATCTGTATAGATGTACAAGGTTTCGGAGGATGTCTTTATTTTCAAATCAAAAAATCAATGCGGATTCAATTCTATAATCTCACAATTTTTAATGTCTTTTCCTTCGATACAGAAACGAATGAGCGTTCTTACTTTATGCCAACCCTGCTTTCCGGCTGCTCCTGGATTCATATGCAAGCAATCCAATTTTTTGTCATAAATGACTTTCAGGATATGGGAATGACCACTGATAAATAATTGTATATGATTTTCTGATATTTTCTTCTCTACACCCGTTGCAA
>VERM01000209.1 GCA_018882645.1 Ferruginibacter sp. | reverse complement strand
TCAACCTCTTAAACCTTTTAAACTCCTGCCTTTGCTCAAAGAATCTCTTCCGATTCTGAAGTTTATACTGATTGTAACCATTGCATACTTCGGTATAGATTTTCTGTATCAAAACTTTTATCTCGACCACTATGCGTCGCCGTCAGTTTTCCGGACGGATCCTTTTACCCGTATCTACAGCAAAAATGTGGTTTCCTTTTTATCGCTTATCGGTGTGAAAGCGGTGTTGAATGAATCCGCCCGTAATTTGGGTTGTTATATCAATGTAAATGGTGTGAATCAGGTGCTGGTGATTGCGAGATGCAATGGTTTCCCGAATATTTTACTGTTGTTCAGTTTGCTGCTGGCCTTCCCCGGTCCAATAAAGAAAAAGCTATGGTATATTCCGATGGCGTTGCTGATCTTGTACGGATGCAATATCGTTAGGGTTGGACTTCTGGCCATTACCAACGATAGCCAGTACACACAGTATTTCAAATACATCAAACTGCTGGCAAATGTCATTACACACATAAGTCTGCTTGTCATATTCCTGATATGGTTAAAGATCTCTTTAAAAAAATAGCGGCAGACTGGTATCTGTGGATATTGCTCTATGGCGTAAAGTTGCTGAATGTGTTTAGGTCATGGGAGGGTTTTAAAATGCTGGGAGAGCGTTTTCTGGAGTGGGGTATAGCCTCTGTACAGGTTTTTTTGTTGTCGATGATCATGCGTCGCTGGAAATTTCCGTATTCCTGGATTTCTATTTTTATAATTGTTGCCTTCTCTTTACATAGCCTTCTTATTACTTCCGTTACAAATGTAGGTCTGCTGATATTGATGTTGGGGTATTATTATAAAAACAGAAGAGGGTAGGGTTTTGAATGTAGAATACTCCGCTTATATTTCCTACCTAAAATGTACCTTTATGTTTTCGATTCAAAATGGTTGAAAATAATGAAGCGTATTGTCATTAAAGTAGGTTCCAATGTGCTGGCCAAAACAGATGGAGGGCTCGATTTGCAGCGAATCAAACATCTCACCGGACAGTTGTCGGATTTACGCGAGCAAGGTATACAGATCGTTCTTGTTTCTTCCGGCGCGGTTGCATCCGGTCGAAGCCTCATTCAATTGCCTGCAAAATTGGATGAGGTGAGCCGTCGTCAGGTTCTCGCTGCCGTGGGACAAGTAAAGCTGCTGAATATTTATGCTGATTTGTTTGCCAAAAAAAATATGCTTTGCGCTCAGGTGCTCGTTACCAAAGAGGATTTTCGTGACCGGGAGCATTATCTGAATTTGCAGAATTGCATCAACACACTTTTACAAAACAATGTAATGCCTGTAGTGAATGAAAACGATGTGATTTCTGTTACAGAGCTTATGTTTACGGATAACGACGAGCTTGCCGGACTGGTTTCCGGAATGGTCAATGCGGATAAGCTGATTATCCTTTCCAATATAGACGGTATATATGATGGCAATCCCGGAGATAAGACTTCTAAAGTAATCAATCGCATTCCATATGGGGATAAACAGTTTTACAAATTCATCACCAGTGAAAAATCTAATTTTGGCAGAGGGGGTATGCTTACCAAATGCGCCATGGCGCATAAGGTAGCCGGTCTGGGAATAGAGGTGCATATCGGAAATGGGCAAAAAGACATGATACTAACGGAAATGATTAAAGGTAAACAAACCGGAACCATTTTTGTGCCCAGAAAAACAACCTCTGGTATTAAAAAATGGGTGGCTCATTCAGAAGGGTTTGCCAAGGGGAGCATATTTATCGATGAGGGGGCAAAAAAGGTTTTATCATCCAGTACTCCTACCAGTCTCTTGCCGGTTGGCGTGGTAAAAGTTGAAGGTCATTTCATCAAAGGCGATCTGATTCGCATCTGTGATCAAAAAGGCAAATATCTTGGGGTGGGTAAATCCCAATATGCAGCGGAAAAAGCTGCTGAGATAAAGGGGAAGAAAAATCAACGTCCCATTGTGCATTACGATTATCTTTTTTTACATCATATTTAAATACACATTTCAATGGAATTCAATGGTTATTTTCGTGCGGCTCAATATACAAGCAGGAGATTGGCTTCCATAGAAAAACAAAAAGTCAATCAGGTGCTGCTGGAGCTGGCAGATGAAGCCGAGAACCAATCCAATTTTTTGGTAGAAGAAAACAGAAAAGATCTGGAACGGATGCCACAAACCGATCCTCGTTATGACCGGCTGCTGCTCAATCTTCAAAGAATTAAAGATATCGCATCTGAAATCCGAAACGTAGCTGCTTTAGAATCACCTCTGGGTGCAATATTAGAAGAGAGAACCTTGCCGAACGGACTGCATCTTTCTAAAATAGCCGTACCGCTTGGGGTTATCGGAATGATTTACGAGTCGAGGCCCAACGTGACGTTTGACGTTTTTTCACTTTGTTTCAAAACCGGGAATGCCTGTATTTTGAAAGGTGGCAGTGATGCTGAGTTTTCGAATATAGCGATTGTTAAAATCATTCATGATGTACTCAGAAAAAACGATATAGATATCAATAGTCTGGTGCTTCTTCCCCCAGTAAGAGAAGCAACTGCTGCATTATTGCAGGCATCAGGTTTTGTAGATATTATTATTCCTCGCGGAAGCAAAAGTCTCATTGATTTCGTAAGAGAGCATGCACGCGTTCCCGTTATAGAAACCGGCGCAGGTATAGTGCATGTGTATGTTGATAAATCCGGGGATGCCAATATTGGAGCTGCCATCATTGACAATGCCAAAACCAGAAGAGTAAGTGTCTGTAATGCTCTAGATTGTTTACTTGTTCACAAAGATCGTTTGAATGATCTTCCGGTAATGATCAAAAAACTTTCCGATAAAAACGTGGTGATTTATGCCGATGATCAGTCTTTTTTAATGCTTCAAAATCATTATCCTGCTGCGTTGCTTCAGCCTGCAGAATCCTCCCACTATGGAACGGAATTTCTCGATTACAAGATGGCTATAAAAACTGT
Organism: Ferruginibacter sp.; assembly: GCA_018882645.1. Classification (GTDB taxonomy): domain Bacteria; phylum Bacteroidota; class Bacteroidia; order Chitinophagales; family Chitinophagaceae; genus Ferruginibacter. The sequence continues at coordinate 677 of VERM01000209.1, read as the reverse complement.
GCAGTCTCTTGAAGAGGCGATGGAGCATATTCATCAATACAGCTCCAGACACAGCGAGTGTATTGTGGCAGAAGATCAAGATACCTTGAAGCGCTTTTCGGCTGAAATTGATGCGGCAGTAGTGTATACCAATGTGTCAACCGCTTTCACCGATGGCGCTCAGTTTGGAATGGGCGCTGAAATTGGTATCAGTACTCAGAAGTTGCATGCCCGCGGACCGATGGCATTGAAAGAGATTACGTCTTATAAATGGATTGTATCAGGGAACGGGCAGGTGAGAAATTAACGAGCATCTTTTTTTATATTCACCATCATTACTTCATAGAGTCCACTGAAAAGATAAGTCTTGCCTGAATGGATTTCTGTACACTTATGACGTTTCCTGATTTTCTCTTCTTTTCTGAAAACCCTGCCATCTCTGATGCTGAAAATTGTACCATTTGCAAGCTCTTCAACCGTTTGCATGCCCTCTTTCTCTTTATCATATTTTCGGAGTATTCGAAGAAGTGGTTCATCCCCACAACTGCTTGCTGCGGGATTGCTAAGGCTTTTCTGAAGTGCATTTTCGATGTCGGTCGGAAAGACTTTTTTGGATACAAATGAGTCCAATAAAGAGCCGAATATTTTTTTCCATTCCAAACCATGCGCCTGCACCCTGTGTCCATATTGCTCATATG
>VERM01000208.1 GCA_018882645.1 Ferruginibacter sp. | reverse complement strand
TATATAAGCTGTTGCCCCCCAGATTAGCTCATCCTCCCAAAGTAAGTAAAAAACAGTCCTTCCTTCCATGACAAATGGTCTAATCTAAAACTGTTGTTCTGGTTAGGCTTGAATGTTACACTGCTGATAAGTGAACCTCTGATCCTTTTAGTTCTGTCCGAATTATACATTATTCCAAATATAGGTTTAAAATTATTATGTGCACTTACCCCTGTTTGAAATTTAAATTTATCAAAATTCATATTGAAAACAGCACCAAAATTGATATTGACATATTCAGATTTGAATTTTCTGAGCCAATCCGTTCCAGACGGTCTATAATACTGAAATGCTGTTACATCCATTAAAATGGAATACCCTCCTCTAGATTCATCCGCGACTCCGTTTAAATAACTCAATTGAGTGCCTATGCGAAGAGAATAGACATTGGCTGTATCAAAGTTAAAAATTCTAGATAGCGAAACAGACGTATAATTTCCAGACATTATAAAATTATTCGAGCCAGAATGCATAAAATTACAACCTATAGCCCATTCTTTTTTTGAGCCTAACTTATGCTCAACACCAATGTTGTATATGTTATTTGTAAGTGCTTTATAATAATTATTTTTGTATGAACCATTATTGAGTCGTGCAAAGGAAACTCCGGCTCGAAAATCTCCATCAAAGTTACCTGTATTGGCAGGGTTTAGTACAATTGGCATATTCATAATTTGCGACACCCTGGCATCCTGGGAGAAAGATAAATTATGGATTAAAAAAAGTAAGAGAAATGATATTTTTTTTTTCATTTTGAGTTGATTTATGATTTCCAAACGAATTAATTTTGTGATGATGTTTTCATAAGCGCTGTAACCCTATTTTAAATAGAAGGATAGTTCTCGACAAATCAAGTTATCCTTCATGCCTCATTCTCTTCAAAATTTAGGCTCTCGTAAAATCGACAATAGGTGAACACAATTATGAATCACAATTGTAGAGAAACTATTAAATTTCAAACTTTAATTAATGAAAATATGTGCCAGTAAAAATGTTGTGTTGATAAAATAGCAGAAATAAATAAATTATCGATATCTTTTTTTAAGCATTGGAATATTGATTATTTATCTTATGAATCAATTCATTCCGATAATAACTATTTTCAAAAATGGATTCGAGAAATTTATTGATAACTATTTCTCTACTTAAATAAATTTTTGAATATCGCAAAGCAGCATTCTTTTTTAATTCGATTAACTCAGGCTGTAATGAAAGATGCCGAATAGCCTCAGAGAGCGATACAGGATTTTCCGGCTTTATAATATATCCTAAATTATTTTCATGAATAAGATTATATAAGTCTGTATTAGTGTTAGCAGTCACTATTGTCATTCCACCGGTCGCCATTATTGCATTAAGCTTACTAGGCATAACCAAATCTTCTGCAGTTTCTTTTTGTATAACCAGATGAAGCCATGCCGCATTTAATAATTGATTATATTCATTAATCGGCAACAAAGGCCTAAACTCTATATTTGAAATTTTAGTTTCAAAACATTGATCTCTCAATGTATCAAAGTATGGGCCAGATCCGCAAACAATAAAAATAATATCTTGAAGTTCATCTTCAAGATGTCGTGCAGCTTGGATTACAATGTCCAATCCTTGCTTTTCCCCTATGGCTCCTGAATATAAAATGATACGCTTCCCCTTATTTAGATTATTTTGAGATAGAAAATTGATACTGACCTCGGTAGGATATATTTCTTGCGTATTTACCCAGTTCGGAAACAATACAATCTTTTTAATTTTAAATGATTTGTTCGCAATTTTTTTCAACATACCGGTAGAAATGGCACTTACTACATCCGCTTTTTCAATTATAAATTTTTCTACTTTTCCAAACAAAAAAAGTAATCTTTTTTGCCTTATTATTCCCAGTCGAGAAGCTGCATCAACTTGTATGTCCTGAATATGATAAATCATTTTAACAGACGGACACCATAATTTATACCAGAGACCTACAAGGCCACTCAGCATTGAGGGAGAAATAACAAACAAAAAATTGGCTTTATTTTTCTTAAAACAAAATAAGGTTACAGCCAAAAAAGAACTTATAAAGAAACTTAATTCCTGAAATACACGCTGGTATTTCTTTTTGGGATTGGCTATAAAAAAAGGACATCTCAAAATTCGGACTCCGGAAACGCTTTCTCTTTTATACCATTTTGTATTGTATCCCGCCTGGGATTTCCATTGGGGATAATATGGATAACCTGTAACCACTTGAACATCGTGATTTCTTGAATTCAGATATTCACAAAATTCACCGGTATATTTACCAATTCCGGTTATTTCGGGACTATAATTCATCCCTATGACTAATACTCTTTTCAATTTTTAATTATTTTGATGGCTTCGCCTTTCCTCACTCACATGAAGAACAAGTATTAATTAACTTAATCAAAATTTATTTGATACTGCATGTATATTTAAGTCATATGCAAACAGCCATCGAATAACTTACAAACTGATAAAGAATATCTTAATTTCCAGGTTACAAAATTATATTTGTAGCAGGTGCATCACGAGGACTTTAGGAAAATTAAAATAGTCTTAATAATTAATTAATCAATATTTAATATTGGATAGCAAAGCCGATTAAGAAAATCACATAAATACTGATAGCTGTAAAGTCTTGAATCTAAATGATAAAAACAGTTTTGTATTAATCTACTGGTACTTGATTTGAAATGAAAAATAGGGCCGTATAATACGGCCCTATGATTTTAAATAGGTGATTATTTTTGAACAATCATTTTAATTGATTTGGATGTGTTACCAACAGTGTATTGAACAGTGTAAACTCCGTTAGGCAAGTAACCTGCAACATATCTTGCATTGATAACACCATTGTTGTTGATGGTATTATACTGAGCCACTACTTTTCCTGTCATATCGATTACTTTTACAAGAGCGTTTGTTCTTGCAGCAATACCTGTATTCACATATAACTGGAAGTTACCATTATTAGGATTTGGATACAATTTATCTTCGGCAACTTCAGTAAGTGTGAATGATCTTGGAGATACCTCACATTTTGTCAATGCCAATGATCTTGCACCTCCCAGTACACCACAAGCTGTTTTAGCTTTAACTGTTATACTCCCGTTTGTGAATAATGAACTGATGGCAATTGTCACAGAAGCACTGTCAGACGTAGCACTAACAATACTTGTATTACGCGGTAGTGTCCAACTATAACCAACTGCAGCTGCCTGAACGCTAGACGGACTTATAATATTTACCGTATAAGTTTCATTGCTATTAATGCAAGGTGTAGCATTTCCAGAGATGCCCGCTGGTGTGGGCGGCAGATACTGTAAAGTTTGTGACCTTGCAGTTCCACGAACACCGCAAGCAGATTGACCGGCTACTGAAAGAGCTCCTCCTTTGTAACTAGACAAATAGTATATTGTAACAACTGAGCTGTCTGCATTGGCAGATGCCACCGAGGTACCTGCAGGTCTTGTCCAACGGAATGTTGAAATTGGCGACTGAGCTGTCGTTGGAGCAGCAGCATATGCAGTATAAGTGATTCCTGTTAAACCCTGCGGACATGGGGCAAAATTTCCGGTGCTTGAAGCAATGCTCGTCACAGCAGGTGTTACAGACTGTGCACTC
>VERM01000207.1 GCA_018882645.1 Ferruginibacter sp. | reverse complement strand
AATAACTGTCAATCCCTCACCCCAAAAGCCAATTATCACCTGGTATGGCAATCAACTTTCAATAACAGCTAGCAGTGTAACTTATCAATGGTTGTTAAACGGGAATGAAATTCAGGGGGCTACATCAGCTTCATACACGCCCGTAGCCATAGGTAAGTATCAGGTAAAAGTAACTTCACTTGCCAATAATTGTTCAGCTACCAGTGACGCCTATACGCTGGTGGTTTTAGGAATAGACCCGACTTCTGCAGGTTCGCCCTACAGCGCCAACATATTCCCTAACCCGGCACAAAATGATATAGCTATCAAATTTACTGAAGCTCCACAGGTGACAGTTTCCGTACAGTTGATCAACAATATCGGTACGGTCATCAAATCTGTCAGGACAAAAAACAAAATCACCAACGTAAAAATCAATGAAATCCCTTCCGGTGTGTATTATATAAAAATCATCGGCGGTAATTATAATCAGGTGAAAAAAGTAGAGGTGATAAAATAATCCAAAACAGTATCAAATCATTTAAAATAGCATCAATGAAACCCACAATATTATTTTCGGCCTTGTTTTTAATCATCGCAGGTGTTTCCTGCAAAAAATCTCCAACCGGGCCAGCCAAAGAGGCCAATATCGTGTTTACAACGGATGCCATCCCACCGTATCCGTCATCCACTATCCCGGTAACCGTCACTTTAACCTCTACCATGCCTCCGGGCGGGATCAATATTGCGGCAACGGTTATAGACAAAACCAATTCGGCTCCCATCCTCCCACAAAACGTGGGAGTAAACAGCAAAACGGCCATCAACAATATCCTGCTGATTAATCTGCCACAGCAGCGCTGGTGTACGGTGACGTTAACGGTTACTTCAGTATCCACACCAAGCAATAGTGCAAGCAAAACGTTTGATGTGGTGTATAAGTAAAAAGTGAAAAGTAAAAAGTAAAAATCAACTGAAACGGGTTGTTTTTCTCGTTTATGCAATACCGTTATCTCATACTGAATCTCTTTAGTTTTATTTTTTGTACGGCTAATTTATTCGCACAGCGGCAGTACGCTGCTAATTCGGTATTGTCGTCGGGAGACTGGTATAAAATTGCTATCGTTAAAGAGGGCGTCTACAAAATAGAAGCTGCTTTTCTAAATCGTTTGGGTATTGCCAACAATCAACCAAGTGCTTCCATCAGACTTTACGGAAACGGTGGCCGCCCCGTTCCGGAAAACAATGCTGTATCCAGGCCGAATGATTTGACTGAAATTGCCATCGAGGTATTCGACGGAGGTGACGGCATTTTCAATGGCAATGATTTTCTTCTTTTTTATGCTCCCGGTCCAGATAGCTGGCAGTATGATATCGCAGACCATTTATTTCATCATCAAAAAAATCTCATCAACGATACCTGTTATTATTTTCTTACCATACAACCAAACGGAAAAAGAATTACGGAGCCTTCCCTGAATATTATACCCAATACTATTGTCACGCAGTATGATGAAAGAGTATTTTATGAAAATGATGCCATCAACTTATTAAACAGCGGAAAAAATTGGGTGGGAGAGGAGTTCAATACAAAACAAAACAGCCAATCTTTTACTTATTCACTGAATGATATCGTTAACAGCGCACCGCTGCAATTAACATCCGCGGTACTCAGCAGAAGCATTGGCACGCCCGGTAGTTTTACGGTTTCAGTAAACGGACAACCACAACAACCCTTTTCCATCAAACCCGTCAGTGGCAATCTTATTGATAACTATGCAGAAAATGCTTATATACAATCTTCAATTAATTCTCCGGAAAGCATTTTAAAATTAACCTACACCTACAATACAGCATCAGCCACAGCACAAGGTTGGCTCGATTGGTTTGAATTGCAGTACAGAAGAAAATTGAAAATGAGTCGGCAAGACCAACTGTGTTTCAGAGATATCGCTTCGGTTGGCAGTAACAATGTGGCACAATTTATTATTGACGGAGCCGATTCCAATACGGAAGTATGGGATGTTTCTGAATCTTTGCAGCCTCAAAAAATGAAGGGGATTTTATCTTCAAATCAATTTGAATTCAACAATGATGCAAGTATATTAAGAGAATACATCGCATTTGATATAACCCAATGTGCATCTCCCATTCCAATTGGCAAGATAAATAATCAAAACCTGCATCAATCTTCTTTTGCAGATTATTTAATCATCACGCCATCTGTTTTCATTCAATCTGCAGAGCGGCTGGCAGCGTTTCATGCTTCAAAAAATAAACTGACCGTTAAAGTCGCTACAAAGGAACAGATTTACAACGAATTTGGTGGAGGCAATGCATCGGCAGCAGCCATACGTGATTTTATCAAAATGTATTACGACAAAGCGGGCACTGATTTGAGCCTTAGGCCAAAATATGTATTGCTCTTCGGTGTTGGAAATTACGATACCAAAGGCAGGACAGCATTTTCCATTAATCATATTCCCTGTTTTGAAAGCGATATTTCGTTTAATCCGCTGTTGAGTTATACCTCAGATGATTTTTATGCGCTATTGGGAGACAATGACGACATCAACAACACCCAACAAAAAGATGAATTACAGTTAGCCGTCGGCCGTTTACCGGTAAGCACTTCAGAAGAAGCCAATACCGTTGTTGATAAAATCATCCATTATTACAGCCCTTCATCTCTTGGCTCCTGGAGAAACGATTGGTTGTTCCTGGCAGACGATAAAGATGCCAATATGTTTTTAAACACAACGGAACAAATAACAGATTCGATTAGTTATAGAAACCAATCTGTCAATATCCATAAAATATATGTGGATGCTTATCCCACCACAACTGCATACAATACGACTACTTCCCCTAAGGTCAATCAATCCGTCACCGATCAGCTTCAATCGGGTAAACTGATTTTTTGCTACAGCGGTCACGGAAACTTTAAACAGCTTTCATCTTATGATATATTTACCAAACAGGAAGCGCAGTCGTTACACAATGCCAATCAATTGCCCTTGTTTATAACCTCCACCTGCGATTTTCTCCCTTATGACGATCCTTCCAAAAAATCACTGGGAAGCTATCTGCTTCACGGCAGCAGGAACGGCGTCATTGCTTTATTGACCACACCGAGACTGGTCTTTGCCGGAGGGAATCAAATCATCAATAGAAACTTTTTAAAATTTGCAGATGCAAAAGATCTTTCAGGCAATTATCTTTCACTCGGCGAATCTTATCAGCTCTCTAAAAACTTAACCAATCAAACGGTTTCCGATATTATAAACAACAGAAAATTTACTTTGATAGGTGATCCGGCATTACAACTATCTTTTCCAAAATATCATATCAGCATAGATTCGATCAATCAGCATGCTATTACAAACGGCGACACCATTCGTTCGGGCAATGAATACACTATCACGGGATTTATTCGCAACCAGACCGGTACAATTCTTACTGATTTTAACGGAAATATTTATCCAAGAATATTTAATTCGCCTGAAGTTGTCAAAACCTTGGCCAATGATCCTTCAAGCATTGCCACTACATTTCTTCAGCAGACAGATGTGATATACAGCGGCAAATCAACAGTCAGGAATGGAAAATTCAATTTTACTTTCTTGGCTTCAACCAATTTAAATGAAATACCTGCAAAGGGAAAGATCAGTCTCTATGCGGAGAATAGCATTGA
>VERM01000206.1 GCA_018882645.1 Ferruginibacter sp. | reverse complement strand
GCCAACCATGCTTTACTCGACAGCGGAATAAGACCATAGGATATCACCTTCTGACATAATTTTTTATCTGAAATCAATCCTGGGAATCGAAAAAATGAAGAAGGTACGATTCCATTTTCTATCATTAATTTTTCATTATTAAGCACTTCAACATCGAAATCGGTATTTTCATTAAGCATGAAATTATTATCGACTTTTTTAGAAGGGTCATAATAATGACTGTAGGAATGATTTACCCAAACTATATCATCATTTTTATTTTTTTTGATAATATACTTTAAATCATCATAATGTTTTTCCATCCACTTCCCCGAAACACATACATAAAATGGAGCAACTTGATGGTTAAATAAAAAGTCGAAAAAATCTTGATCAAATTTTTTTGTTGAAGGGCATAAATCAAGCGTTAGTGAATACCCATGATTGACGGTTGAATCAATACCAGAGGAGTTATAATTTTGAACAATAATCTTTTGAGCAAGTTTATAATAATTAGAATTTTTAAAAGATAAGCTGTCAATTTCGCCCAACTTCAATTCGCTCTTGAGATAGATATTTGTTTTCAATGAGTTGATATCAAGAACAAGACAGTAATCAATATTCGATTTATTATCAGTAAAATCTCTAAGGGTAATGCAATCATTTTTATTCAATACAGCTTTAATAGATACATCATAATTCTTAATCTGACTGGATAATTTACAGGAGGAATCTTGGAAGGCATTTACCTGAACAGTATTACCTGAATGTAATGATAAATTTGCAGAACGATTGACTTGAGATTTACCTTTACATGCTAAGATTAAAATTAAAAAAAAATACTTCCTGGTATGTGTAAAAATCATTTAATCAATTTGACATTGACAATTTTATCATTCGAGTTAAAAAAGAAAATATCATTAACTGTATGCGTTTTAAAATCTTCGCTCTCATCATTTTTGAGTGAAATATTCATTTTAACAAAATAGCTGCGTATATCTCCATCCAATTTATAAGGCTTTATGTCAGTTAATTTATAAATATGATAAGAATATTTGTCATTGTAACTTCTGTGCCCATTCACTATATCATATTTATTTGTTGATTTGTAATCCATAAAACCATCAACTACTTCAGGATAATAGCGTAGAAGATTATCATAATTATCATTCGTCAAATCATAATAATAGTTTGTCATAATGCTTCTGTATTTTTCAAGATTATTGTTGAGATAATCGTTGTTGATTTCATTTGACTGATTACTTAATTGACTTTTGTCCTCTTTATTATTTGACTCCCGATCGTATTTATTTTTATTCTTACCTAAATTAACCGGTTTGGAAAGACCTGAGTCAGCAAAAGCTGGATTATTTTCAATATTGCTTGCATTTTTTCCCGAATTCATATTTATGATGATATAACCCAGCACAAAAGCAAGTAACAAAATGCTAACAGAGAGCAAGATAACATTTCTTGTATCTGATGTTAATTTTGCAGAGGGAGATGATACGTGGGATTCTAATATAGTATCTGAATTTTTATTATTAAAATTTCTTTCTATTGAATTTTCGGACCCGCTTTTTGGAGAGTTGAGAATTTTATTTTTCAAAGTCTGATATTCTTCCTGGCTAATTGCATCTGAGTCCAGGAGTTCTTTTAATTTAGCCAGCTGATCGATTTGTTCCATAAAAAATAAAATTATTATAAAACTGTACGTATAAAACAGAAACTATAAAACAAGAGCAACCTCAAACTGAAATAATAATGGATACAAAATAGAGTATCACATCAAAGTTAGGTGACTGAAATTCTTACAACTTTACCTTACAATCGTAACATCTGTTCTTACTACATATTTCTTGCCTGATTGCAACTCAATTTCCAACACAGCGTAGTAAGTTCCATCAGGGCATGGTCCGCCTCTGTATAACCCATCCCATTGATTGCGATAATTGGCATTTTGATAAACCAGACTTCCATAGCGATTGTACACATTCACGGAAATATTTTTCAGACAGAAAAAGTCATTGTAAACGATCCATTTATCATTAACACCGTCTCCGTTGGGAGAAAAAGCTTTTTTAATATTCAGGCACTCTCCTATCACATTCACTATCAAATTATCTGTGGCAACACAACCTGCACCATCCTTCACACTAACGGTATATGTTAGTGTGCCATTCGGAATCGTTGGGGTAACTACCGGATCGAGAATATTGTCAGCACTTAAACCAAAGGCAGGTGACCAAGATATTTCAGATACATCAATCAAAGCTATGCCATTCAACTGAGCATTAGCCTGAGCATTAGATCCATTGTTGATGGTAAGAGGCCCTCCGGCATCCACAGAGAATGTCAAATCTTTTATGGTGATATCCATAGTTGCATCGGAAGCACATTGTCCGGCATCAGGTTTAAATGTATATGTTGAAACTCCTGTTGTGGCCGAACTTATAACTGAAGGCTGCCATGTACCATCAATATTGTTGTTAGATTTTAAGGGTAATACAGCTGATACTGTTGCATCTTTACAAAACGGACCGAGCTGGGTGAATATCGGCAAGGTTTTGGTATTGGCCGTCAGAACCCCAGATGCACTTGCACTTTGACAGGTTGTAGCAGTGTTTGTAATAATAACGGCGTAAGTACCGGCAACTGTTGAACTGAAGCCGGATACATTTCCCGGATCAGGAACTCCTGCAGGAACAGTCCATACATAATCATATGTACCTGCGTTATCCGGAGTAGCTGTAAAGGTTGCAGGAGCACCTTCACAAATAACAGGATTATTTAGGGTTACTGTAGGCTTAGGATTTATTGTTAGTTTACCGGAAGCCTGGTCACTTTTACAAGTGGTTACAGAATTTGTTATCGTTACAATGTAGTCGCCGACTTCTGAAGCAGAAAAGCTTGCCACATTGCCGGGATTTAAAACTCCTGAAGGCGTCGTCCATGCATAACTGTATGTATCAGACGTTCCGGGAGTTGCTGTAATCGTAGCCGTGTTGCCTTCACAAACTGCTGGACTATTTACTGTAACGGTTGGCTTGGAATTGATGGTGACTGTTCCGGATGCACTTAAACTTTTACAAGTCGTAGCCGTATTTGTAATAACGACACTGTAATTACCGGCGGCGGATGTAGGAAAAGACGCTACGTCACCCGGATCAGAAACGCCTGCAGGCGTCGTCCATGCGTAACTGTAAGCGCCTGTAGTTCCGGGCGTTGCAGTAACGTTGGTCTGATTGCCTTCGCAAGTGGCAGGGCTGTTTACTGTAACTGTTGGAAGAGCATCCTGTGATACATTACCGGAGGAACTGCTGCTCACACATCCGGTAATGGTATTGGTTATGGTCACTCCATAAGTTCCGGGAATGTTTGTAGTAAAACTTGATGTATTACCCGGATCAGAAAAACCGGCTGGCGTCGTCCATGCGTAACTGTAAGTTCCGGCAGTGCCAGGTGTTGCAGTAACCGCTGCAGAAAGACCGGTACAGAATGCCGGACTGTTGACATTCACTGTAGGATTCGCAGGGTCTGATAGCACTGTAGTCGAAATACTACTCAGAATACATCCGTTGACCTTTAGCGAAAATGCATCATAGTTACCTTTATTTAACGCGTTGATGATGATCCTTCCTGATGCATCTGAGGTATAATCTGTCGGACCAACGGCTATGCCGTCATCAGAATAAGATAGAGAGTAGGTGGTACTGGGT
>VERM01000205.1 GCA_018882645.1 Ferruginibacter sp. | reverse complement strand
CAGTAACATCGATCTGCAGAAACCCTATAAAAATTTCAGTGGGGGCTGGAGAATGCGCGTGCTTCTGGCAAAAATGATCTTACAGCATCCTGATGTATTGCTGCTGGATGAACCTACAAACCACTTGGATCTTCCCAGCATTGAATGGCTCGAAAAATACCTACAGCATTATCAGGGGGCAGTGGTGATTGTCTCACATGACCGATTTTTTCTGGACAGGATGGTAACCAAGATTGTTGAACTCTATCAGCAGGAATTGCATATTTATTCCGGCAATTACAGTTTCTACGAAAAAGAAAAAGCGCTTAGGGTCGAAATGCAGAAGAAAGCATACGAAAATCAGCAAGATTACATCCGTCAGCAGGAACGATTTGTGGAAAGATTCAAAGCCAAAGCAAGTAAGGCCGCTCAGGCACAAAGTATCGTAAAGCGACTTGACAAGCTTGAACGAATTGAGGATGTTGAAATTGAAAGACCAAACATGCGCATCAATTTTGCAGTGGAAAGACAACCGGGAAAAATCATCTGTACTTTAAAAAATATAAGCAAAAGATTCAAGGACGTGGAGATTATGGAACATACAGGAGCCGAGATAGACAGAGGTGATAAAATTGCATTGATTGGAGCTAACGGTAAAGGCAAATCGACATTGTTGCGCATTATTGCCGGCACTGAAAAATTTGAAGGAGAAAGAGAATGGGGATATAATGTGGTGGAATCTTTCTATGCACAACACCAGCTGGAAGCATTGAATATGAACAATGATATTCTGGAGGAAATGAAAGATGCCCGAAGCGGAAAAAATGATCTTGAACTTAGGAGTCTGCTGGGCGCATTTTTGTTTAGCGGTGATACCGTTGAAAAAAAGATAAAAGTGCTTAGCGGTGGAGAAAAAGCCAGAGTGGCATTGGCCAAAACCATTGCAAGCAAAGCCAATTTCCTGATGCTGGATGAACCCACTAACCATCTGGACATTCACTCCGTTGACTTACTTGTGGAAGCTTTAAATAAATATGAAGGAAGCCTTATACTCGTAAGCCATGACCGTTATTTCATCAGTAGAATTGCCAATAAAATATGGGAGATAGAAGATAAAAAAATTCGTGAATTCAAAGGCACCTATGCAGAATGGGAAGAATGGAAAGAAAGAAGAGCAAAAGAAGTGCAATTGAAAAAAAATGAAACTATAACAATATTAAAGGATGAAAAACAAAACATACAAAAGCCGGAAAAGCACATCAACAATGAAGAGAAAAAAGAGTTGAATAAAATCAAAACTGCTTTTCGTCAAATCGAAGAAAAAATCGCTTCATTGGAAAAAAAGAGAGGTGAGCTGGAGGCGTCCTTGGCTGATCCGGAAATTTTCGGCAACAAAGATAAATTCCTGAAGGCTGAATCTGATTATAATATGATGCTTACGGAACATGCAGCTACCACCAAAGAATATGAAAAACTATTTGAACAAATGATGATTATGGAAGAAAAACTGAAATCATGATTTTTTTGTGAAAATGAATATTCTTACTGACTTGAACTCATCCATTTTATTTATTTAAAACTGAATACAGTAATTTTATACCGAAATCAAAGATTATGTGGGCAAACAGTATATTGGAAGCAATCGGTAACACCCCTTTAGTGAAACTGAATAAAATAACCAAGGATTTACCTTGTACCGTTTTGGCCAAGGTGGAATATTTTAATCCTGGTAATTCCATAAAAGACCGGATGGCTCTCAAAATGCTTGAAGTTGCCGAACTGGAAGGTAAAATAAAGCCAGGAGGAACCATTATTGAAGGTACCAGTGGCAATACCGGAATGGGATTGGCAATTGCTGCATGCATCAAGGGTTATAAATGTATTTTCACTACTACAGATAAACAATCCAAAGAGAAAGTAGATATTTTAAAGGCGGTTGGTGCAGAAGTTATCGTTTGTCCAACCAATGTTGAGCCCGAAGACCCTCGCTCCTACTATTCAGTTTCGAAAAGGCTGGCGACTGAAATACCTAATTCCTGGTACGTGAATCAATATGACAACCTGGCCAACAGACAGGCGCATTATGAACAAACCGGCCCTGAAATTTGGAACCAAACAGAAGGCAAGATAACGCACCTGGTTGTTGCCACAGGAACGGGAGGCACTATCGTCGGCACAGGAAAATACCTCAAGGAAAAAAATCCCAATATAAAAATTTGGGCAATTGACAGCTATGGTTCATTGTTGAAAAAATATTTTGATACGGGAGAGATTGACGAGAATGAAGTGTATCCCTACATCAGTGAGGGATTTGGTGAAGATTTCATACCGATGAACTATGAAATGTCTGTTATAGATGAATTTACCAAGGTAACTGATAAAGACGGAGCAGTGATGGCCAGAAGAATTGCCAAAGAAGAAGGATTGTTTTGCGGCTACAGCGCCGGCAGCTGCCTTCAGGGCGTTATTCAATTAAAAGACCAATTGAAAAAAGATGATGTGGTCGTTTGTATTTTCCACGATCATGGAAGTCGCTATGTAGGCAAGATTTATAACGATGAATGGATGCTGGAAAGAGGCTTTTTGGATGCAAAAACATTTAAAGACATTGTCAGTTCACGTAAAACAATGAAACTGATCAGTGTAAAACCGGAAGATACCGTATCCGAGGCTATTGAACTGATGAAAAAATACGACATTGAAAATGTACCTGTATTTTCGTGCGGGATGAATATAGGAGCCATATCGGAAAGCGGTTTATTCAACAAAATGATTCAACAACCAGATATTCAAACACAGCCAGTTGGAAACGTCATGGAAAAAGCATACCCTGAGGTCGGTTTCGATACTCCGGTCGAGCGTCTCAGCAGCTACATCAATAAAGAAAACGGAGCCGTTTTGAGTAAGGATGAAAGTGGAAATTTTCAAATCGTTACCAAATACGACATCATACAAACCCTATCAAAATAATTGGCATATTGAGCCATTAATTGATTTTGTATACTAACCTGAAAAGTCCTCAACACACATTTACGTATTTTTACGATTGCAATCATTCGTAAGATTTCGCTCATCTTCTTCGGTGAAATACGGACCTATCCGTAAATTCAATAAGGCTAAAAAAGAGCAATTATGCTCTTGTATATAGCTTGAAAGGTCCTCATCTTTGTATCAGAAAGTTGATTGATAAAACAACTTCCTAACCAAAAATCCAAATTCCTAAACCTTAAAAAATAACCAATGAAATGAAACAAAAATAGAATTGAATTATTCCTATGAAAACCAAAATCCATATCCAAAATCCTGTAGAAATCCTTTTTAAAGGAATTCCACAAAAACCAAAATATCCAATTCCTTGAGCACAATACTTTTTAAAGTATGGCGAAAAACCTTAAATCCAATATCCTAGGCTCATCGATTCGAAAAAAATGAGCAAAACCAACCAGGATCCAAACCTGAAAAAATGATCTTTAATCCCGCACACAATGCGGGATTTTTTTATTTGAAATAATTAGAAAATATACGATTTAAGGGCTGCAAAAAACAAAATAATGTCATTTTGGCAAAATAGTATCATTCGGAAAAATTATCTGTTTTGATTTTTTCCTAAATAATAATAACCGAAGAATGAATAACCGTCCTATAAAAACTGGAAAATGTCCGATATAATAAATTAAAGCTACTTACTATTCTTTAGTTTATATAAACAATAAGTTTAGTTT
>VERM01000204.1 GCA_018882645.1 Ferruginibacter sp. | reverse complement strand
CGCCTACACGAAGCAATAGCAGGCTTATCCCCAGTCCGCCGCCAATCTTGTAACAAAGCCTCCAGTCGTGATTGGTAAATTGAAAAGTATAATAAGCGAAAACAGCACCGAAGAGGCCGATGCCTGCCACGAGAGAAGTTCCGATGCCTCTTTTATTTTTCGGCAAGAGTTCACTGACAAGGGTTATGCCTGCACCAAGTTCTCCGGCCAAGCCGATTCCGGCGGCAAAACGGGCATAGGCATACTGATCAGTGTTCTGTACATAACCGGTGATGAAATTGGCAATCGAATAAATAAGTATAGAGCCAAACAGCACAGATAAACGTCCTTTTTTATCTCCCATGATACCCCAAACGACACCGCCTATCAACAATCCGGTCATTTGCCAATTGATGATGGAAGTACTAGCGGCAAGAACCGCTTCTTTATTTTGAAGCTGCACACCCAACCCTGCGAGACTCGGCTCTCTCACTATGGTAAACAACAACAAATCATAGATATCAACAAAATAACCCAGTGCGGCAACTACAACGGCTGCATTAAATACAGATGTATGTACAGTTTTTTTTGCTACAGACATTAACTGTGTTTGTCTTTTTTCTTGCTAAAGAATATTTTGTAAAGAACCGGCAACGTAGTAACAGCAACTATAGCAATGACAATTATTTCAAGGTGCTCTTTCAAATCAAATTGGAAATAATTCAAAATCAATTTTTGTAAATAGTGCCCGGCAAATAGCATGGAAAAAACCCAGGCAAAGCAACCAACGAAATTATAGAAAGAAAATTTTTTCCTGTCCATTTCAACAATACCTGCAATGATTGGTGCGAATGTTCTTACAATGGGTAAAAATCGGGCAAAGATGATAGCACCTCCTCCATGTTTATCATAGAACTCTTTAGCCTGGTAGAGATATTTTTTCTTAAAAAAGAAACTATCTTTTCTTTTGAAAATAAATGGTCCGCTTTTTCGGCCAAACCAGTATCCTAGATAATTCCCCAATATGCCTGACACAGAGATAAGCAAAATCAATATCAATAAATTAAAAAAAGAATTGCCGGTATCAAAATCCAATCCAGCCTTAACCAATTCGTTACTATAAATACCCGTCACAAACAACAATGAATCACCGGGCAGAAAGAATCCTGCGAAAAGCCCGGTTTCGGCAAAAACAACCAAAAGAATAAACCATAAACCTCCGTTATCAATATACCATTGTGGCTGCAGGAGATTTGTCCAAACGAAGTCGAGTAATATCATTATTGCTAAAGTTTAAGAGTTTAAAGGTTTAAGAATTTAAAGATTTAAAGGTTGGCGATAGAATCAAACCATTCAACGGTTTAACTATTAAACTTTCAACCGCTTATCAAGCATTTGAAAGTTCACCCTCCCATTTACTCACCGCAGCAGTAGCCAATGCATTACCCAAGACATTGGTCATACTTCTTCCCATATCACAAAAAGTATCTATTGCCAAAACCAATCCAATACCTTCGGGAGGTATGCCAAACATACTTCCCGTTGCAAGTACCACTACCAGTGATGCCCGTGGAACACCGGCAATCCCTTTGCTGGTAAGCATAAAAACCAAAAGCATTGCGATTTGAGTCCCAATATTATCGGTAATCGAAGTGATATTATATGCCTGCGCAATAAACATGCTTGCAAATGTCATATACATCATACTCCCGTCCAGATTGAATGAATAGCCCAGCGGCAAGGTGAATGAAACTATTTTATTGTTGCACCCAAAACGTTCCATTTCTTCAACCAACTTGGGAAAAACGGCCTCACTGCTAGCCGTATTGAATGCGATGGTCATCGGACCGGAAAGTCTGCGTAAAAGCACATTCAGTCTTTTTTTCAAAATCAAATACCCAATGAAGAGCAATATAATCCAAAGAACAGCCAACCCTATATAAAATGAGCCAATATAGTAAGCGTAAGTTTTCAAAATCCCAAGCCCCTTCAAAGCTATCACTCCGGTCATGGCACCGAAAACTCCCAGTGGCGCCAACCCCATAACATAGGTGACCATTTTCAAGACAACATGCGTCAAAGCATCCAGAGCTTTAATGATGGGCTCGCCTTTTTTTCCGATAGCCGTGAGTGCAACCCCAAAAAAAACTGAAAAAACCACTAGTTGTAAAATTTCGTTCGTAGCCATTGCTTCAATGACGCTCTTTGGAACCACATGCTCTACAAACTTTTCTAAAGAAAACTCTTTGGTTTTACCCATCAGATCTTTAGCCCCCTCCAGATCTGCATTGTTGATGTTTATTCCTACACCGGGCTTGGTAATGGAAACCAAGATCAATCCCAATGTCAGACTCAACAAGGACGCAGATATAAACCATACCATTGCCTTACCGCCTACCCTTCCTACTGTTTTAAGATCGCCAAGTTTGGCAATGCCCACAACGAGCGTTGCAAAAACCAAAGGTGCGATGATCATTTGAACCAATCGCAAAAAAATTGTAGCCAACAATTTGATTTTGGGAGCAAAGTTTTTTATAAATTCTGGAGAAGCATTTGAATGGATAAGATAACCGACGAAAATACCGAGCACCATTGCGATAACGATATACAATGTCAATCTGCTTTTCTGCGTTTTCTCGGCTGTTTCGGTATGCATAACTTTATAAACATTGCAATTTAATATTTAAAACCGAATGATGATACATATTTGAGTATATTGAATTGATAATCATAGAAACTTTTGATTTCAACGAGATAATTACTTAATTTGAAAAATATTTAAACAAATTAACCAAACACATGGGTCTATTTACTAAAAAACCAATGCATTTACTTCTTGCCGAAGCCCAGGATTCTGAAAAGGGGCTTAAAAGAACTTTGAGTGCCGGAGCTCTTGTTGCTTTGGGAATAGGAGCTATAATCGGAGCAGGGTTATTTGTAAGAACTGCGGCGGCGGCAGCTCAAAATGCTGGCCCATCTGTAACCATTGGATTTATAATTGCTGCTGTCGGATGTGCTCTGGCGGGCTTATGCTATGCGGAGTTGTCTTCTTCAATACCCATTTCAGGGAGCGCTTACACCTATACATACGCTACTATGGGGGAATTGCTGGCATGGGTAATTGGATGGGATCTGGTTTTGGAATATGCAGTGGGCGCCGCTACTGTGGGCATTGCATGGAGTGAATATCTCAATAATCTATTGGTCAATGTACTGCATTTGAAACCCATTGCATATGAATGGTGCCATTCCCCATTTGAAAAATCAATTGCTGATGTTAATGGAATCGTACACAGAGGAATAATCAATTTACCTGCATTAGGAATTGTAACATCATTAAGTTTGTTACTTATTAAGGGAACTCAAGAGTCTGCATTTGTAAACGGATTAATCGTAATAACCAAAGTTGCTATTGTTATACTGATCATTATTTTTGGATGGGGATTCATACAGGAAAGCAACCATACGCCTTACATACCAGAACCTTCAATTTATAAAGACCATCAGGGTATTGATCATAATTATGGCGGAATCATGGGTATTCTGGGTGCTGCAGGAGTAGTTTTCTTTGCCTTTATTGGATTCGATGCGGTTAGTACGGCTGCTCAAGAAACAAAAAATCCTAAAAGAGCCATGCCCATAGGCATATTGGGCTCTCTGGCAATTTGTACAATACTGTATATTCTGTTTGCACATGTATTAACTGGTGTTGCCCCTGTTGAGTTTTTTAGAAATGAAGGTAAAGAAGCTTCTGTTGTCAATGCTATCAATAAATA
>VERM01000203.1 GCA_018882645.1 Ferruginibacter sp. | reverse complement strand
CTTCTATATGGTATAATATTATTGTATCCCCCATAACATGAAACCGAACCAGAACAATCATGAGAAGAAAAAAACAACATTTGTATACCACCGTAATTTTTTGTTTGAGTTACCCAAACATCGAAAGTGGCGGTTGAAGCGGAGGCCTGAAATTTTAAAAATGAATTGTTTTCAATAGTTGGAGATGCTCCGGTGGTGGAACTTGGAGGCAGACAATTTTTAAATGCATTAGAGAGTTCAGTCCATGTGTCACGTGTATATGAAGAAGATGTATTACCACAATAACCCGAGAGAGTACAGATAGCTGTTGCAGTAGCGCAGCTGTTTCCTGCTGATTGATTGGGTAAACATGCAGATACTGGCGGTGGGGTATGTACGCAAATGGAAAACGTCCCCCAATCGTTATTACCATAATCCCAAATCCTTATCCAAACTGTACTACCTGGGGATAAATTCAGCCGAGTAATAAAGGGCATCTGACCCGGCCCCTCATTGTCATCGCAATCTATTAAAATCAAAGAGCTGCAAGTACCGAAATATAACGCCATATCTACATCTTTCAAGGTGCCAGCCTGAGTTTCAAATGTAAGGGTGCCAGTAGAAGGAACTACCACTTTAAACCAGACATCTCCCCCTATGTAGAGTCCGCAACCCGGATGTGATGGAACGGGATTTACTGAAGTGGTAGCACCTGCATTTGAATATTGAGAAAAAGAACAACTATTGCCAACCGATAAGCTGATTGCATTACATGGTTCATCATTTAAGGGCTGGGCGTAAAGAGGTGAAGAATAAAACAAAATGAAGAACAAAAACAATCTTGGCATGGTTGGTGACAACTACTCTTAAATAAAAGAGCGCCAAAACTATATTTCTCATTAAATGAAAATATTGATGACTTTCCCAAATGAAATGATTGACATCATTGATAACAGAAAAATTCATCCTCTAACCGCCGACATGCCGCCATCGATATGCAGTATTTGACCGGTAATCCAGGAGGATTGATCATTGAGAAGAAAACAAACCATGGAAGCAATATCATCCGGTGTACCAATTTTTTTTAGGGGGTGCCTTTGAGCATTGGCTTCTTTTTTCTCAGGTGTATTAAGCAAGCCTGAAGCAAGGGGTGTTTCTGTAATGGAAGGAGCAATGGCATTGATGCGGATATAGGGAGAAAGTTCAGCAGCGAGAGAGCGGGTAAGTCCCTCGATGGCTCCTTTGGAAGAGGATACGATACTATGGAAATTGAATCCGGTTTGAACCGCTACCGTAGAAAAAAGTACAATGGATGCATTGCCTGATTTTTTCAAATGGGGCAGCACCTGCTGTATCACCCTGATGGCACCCAATACCTGTAACTGATAATCTTTCAAAAAATCATCGGGATGTATGCGGGCAAAAGGCTTCAAATTGATGGCACCCGGACAATATACCAGTCCGTCTAATGCATCGGGTAAAAAGGATAGATCATACTGAGACGAAGTGACATCCATTGGGTGGAATGTAATATTTTCAGATGATGAACCTTGATTTTTGTTGTAAGTAGCTATAACGCGATGTGAGGAATCATTAAGTTGTTTGCAAACTGCTGCTCCTATTCCCGATGATCCGCCTATGATAAGAAAATGCTTCATTGGATTATTTATAAGTATAACAATGAAAGGGAGGATTGGTTTAAAAGTTTGAAGGTTTAGGGTTTAAATAATGTAAAATAATAAATGTAAAAGCAAGTCACCCTTAATCTTTTACACTTTCTATCACCGCGGAGAAAGAAGGGCGCATAGGTTACGCGGAGGTGGAATTCTCTGCGGAAACTCTTTTATCTCTGGTTCTCTGCGGTAAAATATCAAGATGGGAAAAGAAGCAGAAATCACGGATTTGCAATTACCTCACCTCTGTAAAACTTCCAGACTTCAATTCCGAAATACCAGGCTGAAACCAAGGTGCCCAAAGCGAGAATGGCCGTAAAAATCATCAATCCGAAAGAATATCTTTTTAAATCATTTTCAATAGTCTTAAGCCGGAGGTTTTCCATCTGCTGTGATACAGAATTTTTTGTGTAACCACCCTTGCTTATAAACACAATCCCCTCTAATGAAATGTGCAAGGGATCAATACTGATAATGTATTTGTCAATCAGCAAATGATGCAAGAGTATATTAATCTCCCATTCTTTTAAATGAAATTTTTCGGTGACTTTTTGTGTAATCTTTTCTTTTATTGTCATCGGAGCCTCTCCTTCAAAAAATCCTACACTTTGGTATAGTATCTGATACTCCCGTATGAGCTCATCAAGAATATAATCGAGTTCGCTGTTGTAATCTCTTTCCATTTATTAAATGATGTTCTAGTTTATACATTACCGTTATACTCTGTATGTATTGTCAACTCAGGAGAAGGGCTCAATACTTTTTATCAGAAGCATAACTTTTTGCAATAGTGTTCGACTCTTTTTGAATTGTTTTAAGCAACATCAATTCTATACCTTTGTTGGTAAACACCAGTTCTTTGATTGCTCTATCGTGTCTCATGCCTCTGGATTTGATGATGTATAAAGCTATATGCCTTTTTCCTTCCCATTCAATATCATCTAACATAATCCAGGTGTCTACCATTGATGAAATACCTTCATCACTGGGATTCCGCTGAATCGTTCCTATAGTAATAGCAGCGCTGAACATAACGGTCAGTTGTTTCGTTTTAAGATAGTCAATAAACCGTGTAAGCATGCTTCTTACATCGCTATTAGGTCCTTCCGTCATTAAATTGGTAACTGGATCCAGGATAATGGCATAAGGTTGTATTTTTTCAATCATATCCTTGATGGCCATAAAATGCAATTCAAGATTTTGAATCGTAGGTCGTGCGAAATAAAAATGCAACAAGCCAGACCGGTAATGTTGATTCAAATCGATGCCGATAGATTTCATGTTTCGAAGTATCTGACTGGGAGACTCCTCAAAACCACAATACAGACAGCATTTATTCTGCAAACATACGCTGTTGGCAAAGGTGGATGTAATGCTTGTTTTTCCCGTGCCTGCCGTTCCCGAAACCAGAATACTGCTTCCCAGAAAGAAACCTTTATTTTCGAGCATTTTGTCAATTTGTTCATTCCCGCTGGATATTCTTTCCTCACTTGAAACAGGATCTATACCGCGAGTCACTATAGGATATACGGTCATTCCCTTTTCATCAATTATGAAAGGATATTCATTGGAAGCAAAAAAAGAACCACGATATTTTAGTATTCTAAGTCTTCTTATGGCAATCTGATCAACTACCCTGTTGTTCAACTCAATGACACAATCTGCCACCAACTCTTCCAATCCAAGCCGCGTAACAAAAATATCTCCCAGTTCAGCTGTTATGATAGCCGTAACTTTTTTTTCTTTCAGCCAGGAGA
This sequence comes from Ferruginibacter sp., assembly GCA_018882645.1. GTDB lineage: Bacteria > Bacteroidota > Bacteroidia > Chitinophagales > Chitinophagaceae > Ferruginibacter. Next base: position 362 of record VERM01000203.1, on the reverse strand, counting down.
ACAATCTTTTGAATTCCGTACGAAGAGTTCTTTTATCAACACTCGCAAATAATGTATCCAGAGAATCCAGTACAACTCTCTTTGCATTAATTTTTTGAATAGCTTCGTTAAGCCGAACAAATAGTCCGTCAATTTTATAACTGCCGGCTTCGTTAATAATGCTATGAGAAATTTCCAGATGCTCGAGATAGATTTTTTTTTCGGCTATCCGCTTTTTTAGATCATATCCCAGATTGGCAACATTTGTCATCAGTTCATCAGTCTTCTCCTCAAATGTCATAAACACGCCCGGCTCGTTGTACAACTTTACCCCATTGACGATATACTCCATAGCCATGAACGTTTTGCCACAACCTATACCC
>VERM01000202.1 GCA_018882645.1 Ferruginibacter sp. | reverse complement strand
GGTGCATATTGGAAAGGAGATGAAAAAAACAAACAGCTTACCAGAGTGTACGGAATTACATTCCCCAACCAAAAAGAACTGGATGAGTATCTGATGATGCTGGAAGAAGCCAAGAAAAGAGACCATCGAAAACTTGGAAAGGAATTGTCCATTTTTACAATGGATGATGATGTCGGACAAGGATTGCCTTTGTGGTTGCCCAATGGTGGTATCATCATTGAAGAACTGGAGAAACTCGCAAAAGAAACTGAAGCTGCGGCAGGATATAAGAGGGTAGTTACGCCCCATATCGCTAAAGAGAACATGTATCTTACCAGTGGACATCTGCCTTATTATGCTGATAGCATGTTCCCTCCGATGGAATTGGATGGTACTAAATATTATTTAAGGGCGATGAACTGTCCGCATCATCACAAAGTGTTTGATGCAGAGCCCAAAAGCTATAAAGATCTTCCATACAGAATTGCGGAGTACGGTACTTGTTATCGTTATGAGCAAAGCGGAGAATTATTTGGACTGATGCGGGTAAGATGTCTGCATATGAACGATGCGCACATCTATTGCAGCAAAGATCAGTTTGCAGCAGAGTTCAGAGCAGTGAATGATATGTATCTTAAGTATTTCAAAATTTTTGGTGTGGAAAAATATGTGATGCGATTGAGTTTGCATGATCCTGCCAAACTTGGACAGAAATACATCAATGAGCCGGAGCTTTGGCATCAGACGGAATCTATGGTGCGTCAGGCATTGATTGATTCTAATATTCCATTTATTGAAGTTCAGGACGAAGCCGCTTTTTATGGGCCGAAGATAGACGTACAAATCTGGAGTGCCATAGGGAGAGAATTTACATTGGCTACCAATCAGGTGGATTTCAACAGCGGAAACAAGTTCAAGTTGTCTTATACCAATCAGCACAATACAACTGAGGTACCTTTGATTATTCATCGTGCGCCGCTGGGTACTCATGAACGATTCATCGGATTCTTACTAGAGCATTATGCGGGAAAGTTCCCTGTTTGGCTGGCTCCGCTTCAGGTGAAGATATTGCCTATCAGTGATAAGTTTATGGAGTATGCTCAGACAATTTTGCAAACGCTGAAAAATGTAAACATTCGCGTGGAGATTGATGACAGAAATGAAAAAATTGGAAAGAAAATCAGGGATACGGAACTCCTTAAAGTACCTTATATGCTGGTGATTGGAGAAAAGGAAATGAATGAAGGTAAGGTTTCTATCCGGCGTCAGGGGAAAGGGGACCTGGGAGCGAAAGAAGTAGTCGAATTTGTAGCAGAATTATCAAAAGAAATCAGCGAAAGGAGAGGAGATTAATTATATTGCATCATAAAACTTGCTAAATAAACAATATTGTAAACTAAAATAACTAAATGGCATTCCCACCCAGACCACCCAGAGGAGCATTCAATCCTCGATTTAGAAAAGAACAACAACAAGAGCATCGCACCAATCATATGATTCGGGTGCCTGAAGTAAGATTAGTAGGCGACAATGTAGAACCTGGAATTTATGCAGTTCCGGATGCTTTAAAAATCGCTCAATCACAGTTTTTGGATTTGGTAGAAATTTCTCCCGGTGCCAATCCCCCTGTCTGTAAAATAATCGACTACAATAAATTTCTCTACGAAGAGAAGAAGAAAAAAAAGGAAATGAAAGCGAAGGCCAAGACCAGTGAGGTTAAGGAGATACGCTTTACGCCCAATACCGATGATCATGATTTTGAATTCAAGGTAAAACATGCAGAAAAATTTTTGAAAGACGGAGATAAAGTAAAAGCGCATGTACAATTCAAAGGAAGGGCTATCATGTTTAAGGAAAGAGGAGAATTGCTTCTCTTGAAATTTGCTGATCGTCTAAAAGACGTTGGGGCACTGGAAGGATTGCCCAAACTGGAAGGTAAGAGAATGCAGGTAATGTTTGCGCCCAAAGCTCAACAAAAAAAGAAAGGATCTGAATTAGGTAAGCTTGTTGAAAAGAAGACAGAAGAAAAGCCTGAATAAGACATTAATTGTTTGGGGTTTGGTGTTTAGTGTTTGGTGTTGCGCTCCTTGGAGTTAACCCCAAACGCGCTCCGCGCAACTAAACGGCACGTAAGTGCCAACCTAACCCCAAACGTGCTCTGCACAACCAAACGCTGCGAAGCAGCATCCAAACTCCACGAAGTGGATATCAGTCTCAACAAATACATCAGCGATACCGGATTTTGCAGCCGAAGGGAGGCAGACAAGTACATTGAGGAATGCAGAGTGACCATCAACGGAAAAGACGCACAAAAGGGCAATCGAGTAAAAGAAGGAGATGATGTACGTATAGATGGTGAGCCTCTGAAAAAAAAGAAGGCCACTGTTTATATCATGCTGAACAAGCCCAAAGGGATAACCTGCACTACAGATTCAAAGGACAAAACCAACATCATTAATTTTGTCAACTACAAGACAAGAATATTCCCGATAGGCCGACTCGATAAGCTATCTGACGGATTGATTTTTCTGACCAACGACGGAGATATTGTCAATAAAATACTCAGGGCCGGCAATGGTCATGAAAAGGAGTATGTAGTTACGGTGGATAAGCCCATCGAAGCGGAGTTTATTAATAAGATGCGCAATGGCGTGAGGATTTTAGGTGCCACTACCAATAAATGTTTTGTAAAACAGGAAGGAGAAAAAAGATTCAGAATTATTCTTACACAGGGACTCAACAGACAAATCAGACGCATGTGCGAGGTGCTGGGTTATCGCGTTGTTACCCTCACCCGTACCCGAATAATGAATATTACCCTCAACGGACTTGCTCCCGGCAAATGGCGCTTATTTAACACTGCCGAGATAAATGCACTCAATGAACTGTTGAAACACAGCAGCAAAACTGCCGATGGTGATGGCATGGGGGAGTGATTTATAGATTATCTTTGCGCAGTTTATGAAGTATATCAACGAAATCAACAAGAGAAAGACTTTTGCGATCATCTCTCACCCGGATGCAGGAAAGACAACACTTACTGAAAAGTTTCTTTTATTTGGCGGTGCTATTCAAACTGCCGGTGCGGTTAAAAGCAATAAGATAAAGAAGCATGCCACCAGTGACTTTATGGAAATTGAGCGTCAGCGTGGTATCAGTGTGGCCACCAGTGTGATGACTTTTGAATACCGAGAATTTCTCATTAATCTTCTTGACACTCCGGGTCACAAAGATTTTGCGGAAGATACTTACCGAACGCTCACCGCTGTGGACAGTGTAGTTTTGGTAGTGGATAGCGTTAATGGAGTAGAGGAGCAGACACGTCGCCTGATGGAAGTGATTTCCATGAGAAAAACACCGGTCATTGTTTTTATCAATAAAATGGACCGCGACGGGAAAAACCGTTTTGATTTGCTGGAAGAGATTGAGAAGGAGTTGAAAATTCAACTGCACCCCATGACCGTACCAATCAACAGCGGTAAGGATTTTAAAGGTGTGTATGATTTGCATGAAAAAAGTCTCGTGTTGTTTACTGCCGGAACAAAAGCCAATGATGAGGATGTTATCAAAATAGACAACCTTAATGACAATATCTTAGATAAAGCCATAGGTGAAAAAGATGCCAATGTGCTTCGTGAGGATGTAGAATTGATTGATGGTGTGTATGGTTCTCTGAATGAAGAGGATTATCTTTCGGGTAAAACGGCTCCGGTATTTTTTGGCAGTGCCGTCAATAATTTTGGGGTAAAAGAAATGCTCGATACTTTTGTGCGCATTGCGCCAACGCCCAGGGAACGACACAC
>VERM01000201.1 GCA_018882645.1 Ferruginibacter sp. | reverse complement strand
GTCTATAGTTGTCAATTTTTGATATTAAATTGTACATATGCCCTTTAATGTATAGACTCTATCTAATGCTACATCAACAAGCGATTCATAAAAAATATTAATATTTTTATAAAATGATATCCAAGAAAATATTTGAGCCCATAACAATGGTTCTGATAATTTTTTTCAGTTTCTGATTCTTTTTACCTGACCTGTCAAATAAATATTTTCCGATACAAAACAATCAAAGCCTGCCATTTATATCAAAACCCGAAATCTATAAAAATATTTTTTCTGTTCATTTTGATGATTCGATTGAAAAGAAATCTCCTTTTGTAACTGAAGAAACGATTGATTTTTTAACCGGAAGATTTGATTATAAATCTCACCCTTTATTTGCCAGAGTGCCAGACTCTATATCCGATAAAGAGATTTTTGTGCAACTAGAAGTTTTGGAACAGTACACTAAAATGTTCATTGCTGCCCGAAAAGATAATGTGATTTTAAAAATCATTTCGGGAACAAGAAACTTCGAAGAGCAAAAAAATATATGGAATAAAAAATGGAAAAAGATATCAAAATCATCTAAAGATTCTACTGAAATCGCATTGAATATTATGGCCTACAGTTCCATGCCATCTACATCACGCCATCATTGGGGTACAGATATTGATATCAATTCGCTTGCTATAAATTACTACAGGTCACCTTACGGCAAAAAAGTATATTCTTGGTTACAAAACAATGCTGAAAAGTTTGGCTTTAAACAGGTGTATACTGATAAAACTTTGAACAACCGAACAGGATACAAGGAGGAAAAATGGCATTGGTCTTACGTTCCATTGTCAAATAAATATCTTCAAGACTATGTCAAATCTGTAAATTTTGATCATATCAATGGCTTCACTGGTTTTGAAGTTGCGAAGAAAATTGACGTTATCAATAACTACGTTAAGGGGATAAATTTTTGATCTTTATATGTATTGTTTTATCACTTCATCAATTTCTCCCTGCAATTCTATATTATTCAATTTACTTGCGAGGTTCGTTTTTTAAAGATCAGTAACCATTATTTCACCAATGGTGAATTTTGTCTTGCTGAAACAAGAAATGAACTTTGTTCTGAAGTGATTTAGTTTTTAGGTTCTGTTTCTAAAAATTATTTTTCATTTCAAAAATCAGTGATGTAATAAAAGGCTGAACAATGTTGAAGAAGCGAATGATTAATCAGGAAAGTTCTCGTTCAATAATTTTCAACCCAATTAAACAAACTTCAACAATTAAAAAAGCCCTGCTTTTGGGCAGGACTTTTTTAATTGTTTTGATGCAATATCGATTAATAACGATACATATCTGTTTTGTATGGGCCGGCAGCATCGATACCAAGATATTCAGATTGATCTTTGGTAAGTACATCCAGCTCCACGCCGATTTTAGCCAGGTGAAGGCGGGCAACTTTCTCATCCAGATGCTTAGGTAATACGTACACTTTGTTTTCGTATTTTTCTGAGTTGACCCACAATTCAATCTGTGCCAGCGTTTGGTTGGTAAATGAATTACTCATTACAAAACTTGGGTGGCCTGTGGCGCATCCAAGATTTACCAGGCGACCTTCAGCCAAAACGATGATATCTTTACCTTCGATGTTGTATAAGTCTACTTGTGGCTTGATGGTATTTTTGGTATTGCCATAGTTGTCATTCAGCCAAGCCATGTCGATTTCAATATCGAAGTGCCCGATATTGCAAACGATGGCTTTATCTTTCATCAGTCTGAAATGTTTTTCAGTGATCAGATCGCGGCATCCGCTGGCAGTAACGATGATGTCAGCTTCTTTAACCGCATCAATCATTTTCTTTACTTCAAAACCGTCCATTGCAGCCTGTAATGCACAGATAGGGTCTATTTCGGTAACGATTACACGAGCACCGGCACCCCGAAGACTTTCTGCAGAGCCTTTACCCACATCACCATATCCACCAACAACGGCTACTTTACCGGCCATCATCACATCTGTTGCGCGACGGATAGAATCCACCAGACTTTCTTTACAGCCGTATTTATTGTCGAATTTAGATTTGGTTACAGAGTCATTGACATTGATGGCCGGAATAGGCAAAGTACCTTTAGCCATTCTCTCATACAAACGATGAACACCTGTTGTTGTCTCTTCACTTAAACCTTTGATGTTGGCAATCAGTTCAGGGTATTTGTCAAATACCATATTGGTCAAATCACCGCCGTCGTCCAGAATCATATTCAAAGGTTTGTCGGAGCTTCCGAAGAACAATGTTTGTTCAATACACCAGTCAGCTTCTTCCTGTGTTTGACCTTTCCATGCATACACACCGATTCCGGCAGCGGCAATAGCAGCAGCAGCCTGATCTTGCGTAGAGAAAATGTTGCAACTGCTCCATTTTACTTCGGCGCCAAGAGCCACCAATGTCTCAATCAGTACGGCAGTTTGGATGGTCATGTGTAAGCAACCTGCAATGCGAGCTCCTTTCAAAGGCTGGCTGGCTGCATATTCTTCACGGATACTCATCAGGCCGGGCATTTCTGCTTCAGCCAAACGGATTTCTTTACGGCCCCATTCTGCGAGGCTCATGTCTTTGACCTTGTATTTCAGGTTAAAGTCAATAGCGGTTAATGTTGTAGTTGACATATTTTATTTGTTTAGAGTACAAAGTTATATCAATTGAGCATATATTCTAATTTTTATAAAAAAAATAGGATAAAATAATATAAATTTGATAATTATTAGAATAAAATAAAAGTTTATCATGAAAAAAGCAGAAAATAAAGAACAAAACACTTTCGTTTTGCCTGCTCTCGACAAAACGGATATTGCCATACTCAAGTTATTGCAGGGAAACGCACGTATGACCGTAAAGGAAATATCCGAAAAAGTTCATCTGAGTACTACGCCTGTGCATGAACGCATCAAACGAATGGAGCAGGCCGGAGTTATCAAGCAATATGCCACATTGGTTGATCAGACCAAAGTTAAAAAAGGACTGATGGTAATCTGCTATATCTCGCTGAAAGAGCACAGTAAAAATGCGGGACTGAAATTCATTAAATCAATCAATGCTCTGAATGAAGTAATTGAATGCTATAATATCAGCGGTGAATTTGATTTTATGTTGAAAGTGGTGGAGGAGAATATGGACAGCTACTATGATTTTCATGTCAACCGGCTCAGTCAGATAGAAAACATGGGGAATATTCAGAGTGTTTTCGTAATGGGTGTAATCAAACAAACCCATCAATTGGTTTGGTGATGAAACGACGACTATAATTTTTTTTCCATCAGGTAGTCATCCATTACAAATCCGTTTCCGATATCAAAAATATCTTCTTCATAGATATTGAATCCATTCTTTTTATAAAAATCTACAGCTTTATTTTTTTTATTGACTTGCAGCATCATTTTTTGAGCACCATTTGTCACCGCACATGAGATGGCATGTTCCAGTAGAATTTTTCCTGTTCCCTTATATTGCCGGTCGGGTAGGATGTATAACTTGTGCAGTTTATAAGTATGGATATCATCATTGTGAATTGAACAGCTGGAAAATCCAACGGGAAATTCTTTTTCATCAACGGCGATAAAAAATATATGTTTCAGCACATTGAATTGATGGGACAATGATGCTTCACTGTACATCCATTCAAGCATGTACTTAATGTCTGCTTCTGGGGGAAAATCCCTCGCCTTTAGGCGAAGACTTTAGTTTGATATCTTTGTTTGATGCAAAACTATAGGAAAACCTCCCATACTACATATGATTGTAAATATCATATAGTTTG
>VERM01000200.1 GCA_018882645.1 Ferruginibacter sp. | reverse complement strand
GCCTGAAGCATTCTGAGTGGCATACCATATAATCACCATGGCAATGTAATCCTGCATGTCTTTGCCGGCATACTGACTTTTAAATTCAAAGATTTTGTCATTGATGAGTTTTACCGTTTTGCGCACCGCTTCCTCGTCTTTTGGGCTGGTTTTGATGCGATAAGTGCGGTCAGCAATAACAATATTGATAGGGATTAATTCATTTGCCATGGGGATTGTTTTTTATTCACTAAGCAATGCAATGCATTTGTCAATTTCTTTGATATACTTAGCAATTATCTGTTCAAAGGCTTTTTTATCAGCACTGTTGAGTTCTCCGGCTGCAGACTTTAAAATGTATTGTTGCTCTTCAAGCGTTCTGATTTTCTTTTCATTGGAATCCTGTTTTTCCCTGAATGTGGCAATCATCTCTTTTTGCTGCTCGCATTGTTTTTGCAAAGCAGCATGTTTTTTCAGCAACTCCTGAAGTTTTGCTGTGATGCGGCCGATATGATTTTCTATTTGTTGCAAGCTTTGCTATTTTCTGATTTCAGCTCCTGCCTCTTTTTCAAAATTGGCGACGATGTTCTGCATGAAACCGTCAATTTCTTTGTCGGTAAGTGTTTTGCTTTCATCCAGAAAGGTGAAATTCAGGGCAATCGATTTTTTATCTTTACCCAGTTTCTCACTTTCAAATATATCAAACAGTTCCACTTTTTTAAGCTGTGATATTTTTCCGGTTAAAGCTATATGCTCCAGGGCAGAATAAGAAACATTTTTATCCACCAAAAGTGCCAGGTCTCTGCTTACAAAAGGGAATTTAGGAATTTCTGTGTATTGTATGGCTTTTCTTTTCAATGAAAGCAACTGATCCCAGTCCAAATCCGCGAAGAAAACCGGATGTTTGATGTCAAATTTTTTAAGTAGTTCTCCGGCCACCTCACCGAAATGCCCGACCGACGTATTGCTGATGATCACCGTAGTTTTCTCTTTTGATGCATCGAATCTTATATTTCCAAAGCCTAAAAGTTTGATGATATTGGAAATCACACCTTTGATGTAAAAGTAATCTGCTTTTCGGACTTCTTCTCTCCACCCCTTTTCTGATAAATTACCTGTAATAAATAAACTGATATGATTTTTCTCACTATATTTTTTTTCTGCATCTACGATGTAAGTCTTTCCGAATTCAAAAAGTTTTTGGTTGTTGTTTTTTCTGTTGAGATTGTGAGCAACAACCTGCAGGCCGCTGTGCATCATATCCGGCCTTAAGATATCGAGTTCCGCACTGAGGCTGTTGATCATTTTCACACACTTGCTCAGTTGCTCCTGATTGTAATAGCCACTATTGCTGATGCTGTTGGTAAATATTTCACGAAATCCCATTCCGACAAGAAAACCGGAAGTTTTTTCTTTGGCAGAAAAATTATCTTTTTGTTTTTCTACGGAAGGGGTGATGGTTATCGAGGTTGGAATTTCAATATTGTCCAATCCGTCTATGCGCATGATCTCTTCTACGATATCAGCCTGAATGCTGATATCGGGTTTGGAGAAAGGAACCAGTATTTCTAAAGAGCCTTCATGTTCTCTGACGATTTCAAAACCCAAAGCAATCAGAATATTTTTCACATCGTTTTGTGGATATATTTTACCGCTAAGTTTTGTAAGATATCCGAGACTGAGCTTGACCTGAGTTTTCTCAGTGGGTTGGGGATACACATCAATGATTTCTCCCGATATGACTCCACCTGCTGTTTCTTTGATGAGTAATGCTGCACGTTGGAGTACATTCACCACATTGCTGATGTCTGTGCCTTTTTCAAAGCGAGTAGCAGCGTCAGTTCGCAAGCCGTGCTGCAGAGATGTTTTACGAATAACGCTTCCTTCAAAAAACGCGCTTTCCAAAAAAATATTTTTTGTATGATTGGTTACACCGCTTTCAGCACCTCCATAAACACCCGCGATACACATGGCTTCTTTTTCATTGCAAATCATCAAATCATTGGAAGTGAGTTTTCTTTCTTTGTCGTCAAGTGTTTTAAAAACAGTACCTTCTGCCACATTTTTTACAATGATTTTATTGCCTTTTATGGAGTCCGCATCAAAAGCATGAAGTGGCTGTCCTGTTTCGTGTAAAATATAGTTGGTGATGTCTACAATATTATTGATGGGCCGAAGACCAATAGCCAATAATCTCTGTTGCAGCCATTGAGGACTTTCAGCCACCTGAATGTTTTGAATTGAAACGCCGGCATATCTTTTGCAGGCTTCACTGTTTTCAATTACTATCTGAAACTCCGTGCGTGCATGATCCGACACTAAATTATTGGGAAAGGGTAAATTGACGGTGTGGGATTTTTTTTCATGATGTGATAAATATGCGCAAACATCTTTGGCAACACCTAAATGACTCATTGCATCCATTCTGTTGGGGGTGAGACCAATTTCAAAAATATAATCTCTGTACACAGCAAACAGATCGGCTATTTTCATTCCGGGAGTTGTATCCGGAGGAAGAACTTTTATGCCGTCGTGATGTTCACTCAATCCGATTTCATCCTCAGCGCATATCATTCCCTGGCTTTCGATGCCTCTGATTTTTGCTTTCTTGATCGAGAATGCATCTCCTTTCAAAGGATACAGGGTTGTGCCGACAGGAGCAACGATAACTTTCTGTCCTGTAGCCACGTTGGGCGCGCCGCACACGATTTGCAATGGCTCTGTTGCGCCTATATCTACAGTTGTGAGCTTCAATTTATCTGCATCAGGATGCTTTTCACATGTGAGTACCTCACCTGCAAGCAGCCCTTCGAGGCCGCCTTTGATGGATTCATAGTGGCTCAGGCTCTCCACTTCCAATCCAATGGAGGTTAGGATTTCAGAAAGCTTTTCAGGGCTTAATGAAACGGGAAGATATTCACTCAGCCAATGGTATGAAATGGTCATCTGCTCTGTACTTTTAGTGTTGCAAAGATAGTTTTTTGGCAATAGATTGCCCTTTATGATAAATGGGTTGTATGTATGGTAAATTGTATAGTGTTTTTTGAGTCAAATTCACTAAAAAATATTTCTTTTAAACGTGCAAAAATTCATCTGGCCGGGGCTTTGATATTGTGCATAAATCCGCCGATACAAATACTATGTTATAAACTTATGTTTAACTGCCGGTGAATAACCGGTGAATATCGTATATTTATCTGTGGATTTCATGTGGAAAAACAACCGGCTGGGGTGTATAAAGCACATTGCGAAATGATATTTAAATATTAGAGACTAATTTAGTTTTCTCAATCAGCAATCAAATTGATCAAAATCACAGTAATGGCTATCCGCTGAAAATGAACGGAAGCATTACTGCAAAATAATTGAAAATGGATATCATCAATACAAATAAAGAAAGAGCAGTACGGCGCAAGTCATCGATTGACATGGGTTCCATGGTCTTTGGAAAAATACCTCCCCAGTCAAAAGAGCTGGAAGAAGCGATCTTAGGAGCCGTAATGCTGGAAAAAAGCGCATTTGATACCGTACGTGAAATCCTGAAGCCGGAATGTTTTTATTTAGAAGCACATCAGCGCATTTTCAAATCAATGGAGACCCTTGCAGATACGGGAACTCCAATCGATTTGCTGACCGTCGTGGAAGAACTTAAAAAGAGAAACGATCTTGAATTTGTTGGTGGTCCATATTACATTACCAAACTGACCAATTCGGTTGTTTCCGCTGCGAATATTGAAGCCCATGCCCGCATCGTGGTACAAAAATTCATACAGCGTGAGCTGATCCGCATCAGCGGAGAGATTATCGGTGACGCATATGAAGAC
>VERM01000199.1 GCA_018882645.1 Ferruginibacter sp. | reverse complement strand
AACCAGGGATTATTAATTTTGAAGTTCAATGTTCTTTGAAAGATGGAAGAAGGTCTTCCGTTAACGCTGTGCAGACGGGGTTAACAAACCACTCTACGGTGCTTCTCGGGTGACTGAGCGGTGTTGAACGGTTAGAGAAAAGGCATGGTAAGACGTGTCAGGTGAGAATAGGAGAGTTGAACGCAAGTGAACCTCTGATGAAATGTCGAGAAAACGCACTTTCTGTCAAAACTTGTGGTAAATGGTGCACAAGGAGGAATGTAGCGGACATCTGTTTACTGGCTACATGACAGACGTCACGAAGGAGGCAAGAATCCTATTTAGGCTTTTAAAGGGAACAGAGGAAGTCTTATGAAAGTGTTAAGAGAAAGGCACAAGTACAAACAAATACAAGGCTGAATATCGAAATTTCATAAGATGGCGGACTACTTCGTAGTAGTGATGAAACTCCTGTAATGGGAGCGGAGCGAAGGGGGTAGCAGCTTGATTTGATGATGTTAATTAGAACAACTATATTTGTAGGATGACTCTAACCACTGACAATCAACTGAAGAGCCGTATGATGGGAGACTATCAAGTACGGTTCTGTGAGAGGCTTGGGGTGAAATTCCCCTTGCCTACTCGACTACCTAAACTCGAACGACAACTTATCTCCTAACAACTTTAAATGCCATATTGCGACCATGACCTTGCATTATAGCTAAATTAATCCAAGACAAAGCAAATTTTTCTAACAGTTCAACTTTATCTGACATGCCAAAATCAAGACAAGAACTAAAACCATTATCCAGAGCTAATTGCCGGGCGACAGACTTTGCCCTTTCACTATCACCAGCCATAAACATATCAATACCTTCTCCATTATAGTTAGGGTTCAGCATATTTTCAAAACCCGTACTATTAAAACATTTTACAACTTCGGCTTGTGTTTTATCAGTTAGACAATGATAGACTGTTTTGTATGGCTCAGGTGTTTGTCGAACAGCATTAGTAGCATCAATAATTACCTTATCTGATACATCACCCAGTTTTTCAATAACATTAAAAATGGCAGTAGGCGGTATAGCAATTAAGATAACTTCTGATTTTGTAACGGCTTCATTAATTGAAAAAACTTTTATGCTTTCATTTTTCAACAACTCAATGCCTTTGAAATTATTGACATCCTGCACACCTAAATTTATTCTGTGTCCTTTTTTTGACCAGTTGGTGGCTAATGCTCCACCAACATTTCCTGTTCCAATGATTGTAATATTCATTTGTTTTTAATTTACCACGGCAATGATTCGCCTAAATGAATAAATGCACCTGTTTTTCCATTTACATCAAGTGTACTCAAATCTACAATTGTTTTTACACCATCTTCAATTGACATTGGAGCATACTCTCCTCCTAAATCTGTTTTTACCCAACCTGGATGAGCCGAATTTACTTTTATTAAAGTATCTTTCAATGCTTCAGCCAAATGCAAAGTAAACTGATTTAACGCTGTTTTGGATGAATTGTATGCCAATAATTTAATACCATAAATTGGAGAACTTGCATCTGCATGAAGAGCCAATGAACCCATAATACTTGATACATTAACAATTCTGCCGGCTTCAGATTTTTTTAATAAAGGCAATAACTTTTGTGTTAATGCGATTGGTGCAAAGAAATTAGTTTCAAAAGTCTGCTTCAATATTTCCATTGAAAGTGTTTCTGTTGAATTTCCGGGCATAAATCCAGGAAAATCTAATTGCACTCCGGCATTATTAATCAATATATCTAGTTTGCCAAATCGCTCATTTAAAAAACTTACGAGATTAGCAATGTCCTTGCTATTATTCACATCTAATTGAACGCCCAAAGCATCGATGTCTTTTGTTTTTAATTTTGTTGCGGCTTCGTCACTTTTGTGTTGAGTACGGGCAGTTACAATTACTGTAAATCCTTTTTTACCTAACTGTAAGGCAGTTTCAAAACCAAGTCCTTTAGAGGCTCCTGTAATTAATACTATTTTTTTCATTTTAATATTTTTTTAAAGTTTTATGCCACAAAATTATTAACTATATATACTTTTGCGTACAGTATAACATATAAGTGCGATACATACTTTTTTGAAAGTATTAATAAAAATAAACTGTTTTAAACAATGCCAGACTTTAAATACAACGGAAAAATTTACTACAATCCTGTTCAGTTAGTAATGGAACAGATTGGTGGCACTTGGAAGGCACCTATTTTATGGCGACTAAAAAACAAAACTATGCGATATGGAGAATTACGAAAAGACATTCCCCACATATCAGATAAAATGTTGACAACACAATTAAGAGAATTGGAACAAGACGGTTATATAAATAGAAAGGTTTTTGCTGTTGTGCCACCCAAAACAGAATATTCATTGACAGAGCAAGGTAAAGACATTTTAAAATTAATAACATCAATCAGAAACTATGGGTTGAAAATGATAGAAAAACAAGAATTAAAAAAATAACGGCACATAACAGCGTGTAAGCAATATTGCCTTGCCGCAGGCGCAACACAAGGCAACATCGCCTACACGCAAAACGTTAGCGTTCATTGTAAATGCGATCAGACAAATCACAAAGGACAGAAATTGATACAATGGAAATATTAAATATACAAACTACGAGACTTAACATACGACACCTCGAATTATCAGACCTATCGGACTTTCATATTTATCGTTCAAATCCAGAAATTACAAAATATCAAGGCTTTGATGTTTTGACAACTGAACAAGCCGAAAAGTTTATTAAAGACAACTCGAAAAAGCATTTTGGAAAAGCGGGAGAATGGGTGCAGTACGGAATTGAAAATATTGAAACGAGACAACTTATTGGCGACTGTGCAATTAAACTCGACCCCTACGATACAAGAATTGCAGAAATAGGAATAACTATTTCACATCTCGAACAAAAAAAAGGTTTCGCAAAAGAAGCTTTGCTTGGTATTTTGACTTTCCTATTTGACACAAAAGAAGTACACCGAGTAGTTGAAATTGTGGACACTGAAAATACAGCTTCAATTAACCTATTAAAAAGCACAGGATTTAAACAAGAAGGACACTTTATTGAAAATATTTTCTTCAAAGGAAAATGGGGTAGTGAATTTCAATACGCAATGCTGAAACGAGAATGGGACGACAGATAATAATATTTGACAAAAAACAACGAACCGCTAACAGCGTGCAAGCGCCAGGCCAAACGGGAAAATTTATTGGGTGTTTGCCCGGCGCCTGCACGCCAACCGTTATGGGCAATTTTAAAAAGTAACATTATGAAAAAAAGTATTTTGGTCGCTGGAATATTAGTTCTAGCAAATCTTTGTTTAGGTCAAGTAAAGAATGGATATTATACCGGCAATTTGGTTGAAGAATATGTTTGGAGTAGAACAAATAATGAATATAAATTATTAGAAAGTATTCCAATGAAAACTGAAATTGTGTTTTCTCCAGAGCTTATTTACTTCAAGAAAGGTTCAAATGCAAAATGGCTACAAAATAAATGGTCCTTTGACCAAACTGTAGAATATGATAATGGCTCAAAATATGACAGATATTATGACGAAAGACAACAAATGGTTTTAATAAATTATGTTTCTAGTGAAATTCTTTATTATTATAATTTTGACATTCATACTAATACATTTTCAAACATTGCCATATATAAGAATCTTAAAGAAACAGTGAATTCATCTTCGAATGAATCAAGTGAACAAAAAGTTATAGCCAAATTCATAATTACTGACGCTTCTAAAAACGGTTATGATATTACCCCTCAAATACTTGAGCAAGGAGCATATAC
>VERM01000198.1 GCA_018882645.1 Ferruginibacter sp. | reverse complement strand
GTATAAAACCACGGGGCAATTTTTATGTCAATCCATTTTAACAAACAACTAAACGCAGAAGAACAGGAGCCGATTGCTGCTGATACAGCTATAGCTACTGCGACAACAAATCAGTCTGTTCAAACGGCACACGATGATTTTGACTGGAGCCGTGACAAAAGAAATGTGGTATCATATTCTTCAGAAGAAAGAAAGAAATATGATAGTGTTTATGACAACACATTTAAACAAATCAATGATGGAGAAATGATTCAGGCAACAGTTGAATCATTAACCAAAACCGATGCCGTTGTAAACATTGGTTTTAAAAGCGATGGACTAATATCCCTGAATGAATTCAGAGATATTCCCGGAGGTATCAAAGTTGGTGATGTAATTGAGGTAATGGTTGTAGAGAAAGAAGACAGAAATGGCAATCTCAACCTTAGTCGCAAATCAGCAAGAATCACAAGAGCATGGGAAAGAATAGTAGAGGTGAATAAAACCGGTGAAATTGTAACCGGTGTGGTTACCAGCAAAACCAAAGGCGGACTCATTGTAGATGTATTCGGCATGGAAACTTTCTTACCCGGATCACAAATTGATGTCAAGCCTGTTACGGATTACGACCAATTCGTAGGTAAGACAATGGAATTTAAAGTGGTTAAAATCAACGAAACCATAAAGAACGCAGTAGTATCACACAAAGCATTGATTGAAAGTGATATTGAAGCACAAAGAGCTGAAATCATCGGCAAATTGGAAAAAGGACAGGTACTGGAAGGTACCATCAAAAACATTACTGATTTTGGTGCGTTCCTCGATCTTGGTGGCTTGGATGGTTTATTGTATATCACCGATATTTCATGGGGACGTATCAATCATCCTTCTGAAGTATTGAAACTGGATCAGAAAATAAATGTGGTTGTATTGGATTTTGATGATGATAAAAAGCGCATCAGTCTTGGTCTGAAACAATTGACTCCTCATCCTTGGGACACTCTTACCGCAAACATTAGCGAAGGTTCTGTTGTGAAAGGCAAAGTGGTAAATATCGAAGACTACGGTGCGTTCCTTGAAATCACTCCTGGTGTAGAAGGTCTTGTTCACGTAAGTGAAATCACATGGGCCAACACACCTATCAACGCGAAAGAATTCTTCAAACTGGGAGACGAGCACGAAGCTAAAGTGGTAACGCTGGACAAAGAAACCAGGAAAATGAGTTTGTCTATCAAACAATTGACCGAAGATCCCTGGAGCACCATCGAAACAAGATTCCCTCAGGACAGTCGCCATAAAGGCACAGTAAAAAACATCACTCCATACGGCGTATTTGTTGAGCTGGCAACCGGTATTGGCGGAATGATCCACATCAGCGATTTGAGCTGGCTCAAAAGATTTAATAACCCTAACGAATACACGAAAGTTGGCAACGAAATTGAAGTAGTCATTTTAAGTATCGATAAAGAAGGACGTAAACTTCAATTGGGTCATAAGCAAATCGAAGAAGATCCATGGAATTCACTTGAAACGGTATTTGCAGTAGGCACCATTCATGAAGGTACTGTTGTGAAAAAAGATGATAAGGGTGCCGTAGTTCAACTGCCATATGGACTTGAAGGTTATGCACCTGCCCGTCATCTCTTAAAGCAGGATGAAAAAGTCATCAGCGCTGATGAAGTTGCACAATTCATCGTTATTGAATTTGACCGCAACGACAAACGCATCCTGTTGAGCCACACGCGCTTGTGGGAGCAGGAAAAAGAAGAAGAAAAACAAGTACAGCAGAAAGAAAAGAAAGCGGAAGCTGAACAAACCAAAAAAGCTGTAAAGAATATACAAAGCAAAGTAGAAAAATCTACATTAGGTGATCTTAGCGCTCTCGCAGACATTAAAGCGAAAATGGATGGAGAAGCTTCAAGCGAAGAGCCTAAAGCTTAACTTTCTTATCAATGAAAATAAAACCGTCTCAGCTGCTGAGACGGTTTTTTATTTCTTATGAATGAAGGTGGCTGCAAAAAAAGCTAAAAAAATGCAAAATGTGGAATTAGGAAGTAAAAGCATTTATTCTCTCTGTAAAAAGAACCACTTTCTTACTACAGTTTTTACCCGCCCAGCTACTCCGCCCAACTCATCACATAATCCCCATTTTCGATATCGAGTGCAGTTTGTGTTAACTGTAAAGGCCTGAATGTATCAACCATCACAGCAAGCTCTTTTGTTTCTTTTGCCCCAATACTTTTTTCAACAGCACCCGGATGGGGACCATGAGGAATACCTGCCGGATGCAAAGTGAGCATTCCTCTTGTAACATGTTTGCGACTCATAAAATCACCATCCACATAATACAACAACTCATCGCTGTCGATATTGCTATGATTGTAAGGAGCAGGAATGGACTGTGGATGATAATCATACAATCTCGGAACAAAAGAACAAATCACAAAAGCATCAGTTTCAAACGTCTGATGAACGGGAGGAGGCTGATGAACCCTGCCGGTGATGGGCTCGAAATCGTGAATGCTGAAAATATATGGATAACAGCATCCATCCCATCCTACTACATCGAACGGATGCGTTCCATAGTGAATACCATACAGCAAACCTTTCTTTTTAGTCTTGATGACAAAATCTCCGCTCTCATCATGTGTAATAAGATTTTCCGGTCCTCTGATATCACGCTCACAATACGGTGCATGCTCCATCAGCTGACCAAAACGACTCATATATCTTTTAGGATATCGAACAGGATGAAACGATTCAATGATCAATAATCTGTTATTGTTGTCATTGAAATGAATCTGATAGATTGTACCTCTGGGCAAAACAATATAATCTCCATAGCCGAATGTCAGCTCACCATAACATGTTTTTACCACCCCGCTTCCCTCGTGCACAAACAATACCTCATCCGCATCGGCATTTTTATAAAAATAATCCTGCAAGCTTTTCTGAGGAGACGCCAAAACGATATGACAGTCGCTGTTGACAAGTATAGGCTTTCTGCTTTGCAAATAGTCTTGTTCCGGTTTTACTTGAAACCCTTCAAAACTTCGATGCTTCAACATCTTCTCCTCCGCTACTTTCGGATTTACATCAATCGGATCATCACATTTAATGATTAATGTGGGCGGATGGGTATGATACAACAGAGAATAATCATTTGAAAATCCTTCTGTAGAAAAAAGCTGTTCAGAATACAATTCGCCGTCAGTCTTCCTAAATTGCGTGTGTCTTTTATGTGGTATAGAGCCCAGTTTTCTATAATGTGGCATATAAATAAATTAAAAAGTAAAAATTAGAAAATAAAAATGAATAAAAAGTAAAAGCCGGCACAACAGGGCTTGGACAAATACCTGCTAATAACCTTTGCATAAAGACAATACCAGAAAATAATATTTCCAGCTGCGTTTGTCAATGAAGTAAATAAAGTTTCTGTGAAATGGCAATCGAAATGAATTTAAGAATGACTGAATCGTTCACTCAAATCTACATTTTTTTGGGGAAATCAAACAGGGATATCCTCATAAAATGAATTAGTACGATATTTACGTCTTAATTGAATATGAGAAAAATCGGACTGATTTCTGATACACACGGATACCTCGATAAAGCCGTTTTCGAACATTTCAAAGACTGTGATGAAATCTGGCATGCGGGAGACTTCGGTCATTCCGCTCTGGCAGATGCACTGTTGGAAGGCATCAGACAAAACAACCCATCGGTAATCCTTCGGGGAGTATATGGCAATATTGATGGGAAAGATATCCGAACTCGCTATGCTGAAAACACTATATTCAACTGTGAAGACGTTAAAGTTATGATACAACATATCGGAGGTTATCCCGGTAGATTTGCAACGGGTGTAGAG